>NZ_JBQLZR010000178.1:0-2917 GCF_052168375.1 Glycocaulis sp. | reverse complement strand
CGGGGAGGATTTCCTGCATCACCCCAAAGCCAGGCAGCAGAGCCCCCGCAATCGCGCTGCCTGCCATCAGGATAGCAAAGCTGACTGCAAAGATCGTGAGCAAGGAGCGCCAATCGAAGCGGGAGGCCAGCCAGAGGCCAAAAAGCGTGGTCATGGCGAGCGCCAGCGCACGCCGCGAGGTAATGCTGCCGTCAATCGACCAGAAGGTCGACAAGGCCGCGAGTATCGCCAGTGCCATCAGCGGCCAGGCGCGCAGCACCGTCTCCAGAAGCGGCAAGGGCCGCACCGCGATCAGCAGCAGGGTCATGCCGTAAACCGGCAACCAGACGAGGCGCAGGGCCTCGCCCGCATCAGGCCGCAAGGGATCAACCAGTAGCGGGCCAAGAAGCGCCTGCGAGAACAGGAGCATGGCGAGAACCGCCAGCGCACCTTCGGCCAGAGGGAGAAAGGTCAGCCTGGGAACGGCCGAGCGCCAGAGATCCGCCCGGTCCAGCGCGTTCATTGTGCGCGCCCCCCGGCCTCTCCCTGCCAGTCGCGCGCCCGGTTCACGACCACGCCCAGAACGCGCGCACCCAGCCCTTCGAGATAGGCGGCGAGCCGCTCGGCATCAGCGCGCTTGTCCTTGCGGGCATTGGCCACAAGGATCACGCCATCAAGATCGGGCGCGATGGCGGAAATGCCGGGCGAACCGTGCGGCGCATCGACTACGGACAAAGGCGCCATGGCGCGCAATTGATGCCAGTAGGCGGGCGCACGGCGGTAGATGAGCCGGTCCATCTCGCCGCTTCGGTGCTGAAAGCGTGTGACGAGCACATAGGCCCCTTCCAGCTTGCGCAGGACTAGGCGTCCTGTACCCGCCGGCTCTGCCGCCCAGAACGGTTCAGCGCCGATATCGGTGGAATAGGAAACGCCGTTCAGGCGCGCGCGGCCTGCTTGCGGATTATTGGCAAAATCCAGATCGACCAGCCAGACCGGCCCACCCGTTTCGGCGGCGGCGGCACGGGCAAGACCCGACGCTACGCTGGAGGTTCCGGCCTTGGCGGTAACGCCCAGCACCATGACGATCTTGCCCGGCGCGCCCGGCGGTGCGAGGCGGCGTGCAAGGTCAGCCAATTCTGTGGCGAACGCGTTCACCCCGTCCATCTCCGCAATCGGGCTATCCAGTCCAGCCTCGGAATACCGGCTCATGCCGGTCCGGCTCCGTGGCCGTAACGCGGTCCAAAATCCCGCACCCGCGCCAGTACCGCAAGTGGCCTTTGGGGACGAGACGCATGTGCGGGAGGTGGAGGCGGCGCAGCAGGGCGCGCAGCCTGACGATGGGGCGGTGCAAGTGGCTCGATGTCGGAAACGAAACCATCAGAATCGTCTTCGCGATGGACCGGGCGGCGCAGGGCACGCGGGTCACGCGTGGCTTCGAAATACCCTTTGAGCAGGCCCAGCAGCATGGCAGCGCCCATAGCCACTATGCCTGCCGCAGCAATTCCCGCCTTGCGCAAGGACTTTGCCTGCGCGGGAGGCGTGGCGCGTTCCACGATGCGTACCGAGTCGGCAATGCCGGTCGCCCCGCCCCGGCGCGAAGCAGCAGCAGCAAACTGCGCGGACAGCCGCGCGGCAGCTTCGCTGCGCGAAGCCGCTTCCCGGCTCAGACGGTCATACTGGCTGGCGAGGCCTGCGAGCCTGTCGGCCTGCTGGCGCGCCGCTTCCAGCTGCGCGCGCAAGGTCGCGGCAAGACGTGACTGCGCTGCGGCCTCGGATTCGCGTTGCAGGCGCGCCGTGTCCAGTTCCTGGAATACCGGATTGGCGCCCGTGCGGCGCTGCCCTGCCCCTTCCGCTCCCCCGGACTCGACCAGATCGCGCAAGGCAGCGATCTCGCGGTCAAGCGCCTGGACGGGCGGGGCGTCATCCTGATAGCGGGACGCCAGTTCGCGGCGGCGAACCTCCAAGGCCAGCAACTGGCCTGTCACATCATTCTCGACATGGAGCTCGATGGATTGAGGCATGTCCTGCAGGCGGCGCGACAGGGCGGCGGCACCGCCACTGGCTGATTGCGCCGCCGCTTCTGCCGCCAGCAACGCGTCTTCCAGCTCAGTCATGCGCGTCACGAGTGCGAGGCGCTCAGCCTGAAAATCAACGATGCCGTTTTCGGTCAGGAAGGCGCGAAGGTTTGTGGCCGCAACGGCTGAGGCCATTTCGGCAGCGGCGAGGCGCTGGCCAAGCGCTTCTGCCCCGTCTTCCACAAGAACCTCGCGGCGATAATCCATATACGCGTCCACGATGGCGTTCAGCACGTTGGCCGCCGCTGCGGGCGTCTCGCCGGCAAAGCTCGCATGCAGCACGCTGGCATTGGGGGCGCGTTCCACGTCGAAGCCATCACGCATCGCCTTCAGGCTGGATGCGTCGGGTGATCCGCCCTGACGTTCGATTGCCAGCCGCCGGACAGTTTCCGAATTCAGGATCTCTGCCTCGGACTGCAAAACCTGATCAAGGGTGAAGGCACCGCCCGAACCGGCAGCGCCTGGCGCCTGGTCCTCGGGGTCCAGCAGGACAAGCAGACGCGACTGCGCGACATATTCCGGCTTCAGCACGAACCAGGCAGCGCCCGCGAGCGGCAGAAAAAGCACCAGAAAGATCAGGAGGATGAAGCCCTTTTGT
Source organism: Glycocaulis sp. (assembly GCF_052168375.1). Taxonomy (NCBI): domain Bacteria; kingdom Pseudomonadati; phylum Pseudomonadota; class Alphaproteobacteria; order Maricaulales; family Maricaulaceae; genus Glycocaulis; species Glycocaulis sp. Next base: position 265 of record NZ_JBQLZR010000178.1, on the reverse strand, counting down.
GCCCAGGCGAGCGCAAGCAGGTCGAACAGGTCAATCTCCCGGCGGCCCATGCCTGCCGGGGCGGAATTTCCTGAAGCGGTTCCGCGAGTTGATTCCATGAGCAACATCTGGCGGGGGTGCGCTTAATTTTTTCTTAGCCCGGCTCCGCGAAGGCTACACTTCAGCAATCATGGCGGTGACTCGAAGGTGGCATTCATGGGCAATCCGGACTGGACACGGCGCACGGCCCTCATGGCCCTTGTGGCAGGCAGCGCCGGTATCTCGC
>NZ_JBQLZR010000177.1:0-2682 GCF_052168375.1 Glycocaulis sp. | reverse complement strand
TAGCCGCCAATCTTGACCGCCAGAGCCTCCGGCTTCAGGCGCTTGCCATGGCAGGTCTCACAAGGCTGGTTGGACTGGAACCGGCCCAGCTCCTCGCGTACCCAGGCCGAATCCGTCTCGCGCCAGCGCCGTTCGAGATTGGGGATCACCCCTTCAAACGTCTTGGTAGTCGAGAACTGGCGCAGGCCGTCTTCATAGGTGAATTTGATCTTGTCGTTCGTGCCGTAAAGCACGGTTTTCTGGAACTTTTCCGGCAGGCTGCGCCAGGGCTTGTGCATGTTGGCGCCGTAATGATCGGCCAGCGCCTGCAAGGTCTGCTGATAGAGCTTGGAGGTGGCACGGCTCCAGGGCGCAACCGCGCCGTCATAGAGGCTCTTTTCCCGGTCAGGGATGATCATCGCCTCGTCAAACTTCAGGCTGACGCCCAGCCCGTCACAGGCCGGGCACGCCCCGAACGGGTTGTTGAACGAGAACAGGCGCGGCTCGATCTCGGCAATCGTGAAGCCGGTTTCCGGGCAGGCGAACTTTTCCGAAAAAATGATGCGCTCGGGCGCGCCCTTGTCATCGGTCCGGTCCGCAAATTCGGCAATCGCCAGCCCGTCTGCAAGGCGCAGCGCGGTCTCCAGACTGTCGGCGAGGCGCTGTTCAAGCCCTTCTCGGATGGCGATCCGGTCGACCACGACGTCGATATCGTGCTTGAATTTCTTGTCGAGCTCGGGCGCCTCTTCCAGCGTATAATAGGCGCCGTCCACCTTCACCCGCTGGAAGCCCTGCTTCATCAGCTCGGCAAACTCCTTGCGGTATTCGCCCTTGCGGCCCCGCACTATCGGGGCCAGCAGGTATAGTCGGCTGCCGTCCTCCAGCGTCATCAGCCGATCGACCATCTGGGACACGGTCTGCGAGGTGATGGGCAGCCCCGTGGCAGGCGAATAGGGAATGCCGACGCGCGCCCAGAGCAGGCGCATATAGTCATAGATTTCCGTTACCGTGCCGACCGTGGAGCGCGGGTTCTTCGAAGTTGTCTTCTGCTCGATGGAAATGGCCGGCGACAGGCCCTCAATGGAGTCCACATCCGGCTTGCTCATCAGCTCCAGGAACTGGCGGGCATAGGCCGACAGGCTCTCCACATAGCGGCGCTGGCCCTCGGCATAGATGGTGTCGAAGGCGAGCGAGGACTTGCCAGAACCCGACAGACCCGTGAACACGATCAGCTCGTCGCGCGGCAAGTCTACCGAGACGTCCTTGAGGTTATGCTCGCGCGCTCCGCGCACCGAAATATGCTTCAACGGGTCAGCCATCAGGCGAAAATCCATAAATCTGCAAAAGCCGGCGGAGCCGCCGGCGAACGTTAGATAAGCCGCCAGGCTTCCGCGTTCCACCTTCACGGGCTAACGGCGTGCACCTTGCTGTGGGCAATGTGGCCGCTCGCATGGACACCCCCGCCCTGATGGAGTGAGATGGCGCTTGAAAACCACATGGCGACTCGCCCGTTGACGGGCGGAACAATATGTGAACATTTTAGAGAAAAGCGCAAGCACGGGGTTCGGACATGGCAGGCAGTGTCAACAAGGTCATCATCATCGGCAATCTGGGCGCGGACCCGGAAGTGAAGGCCATGCCGTCCGGCGACCGTATGGCGAAGTTTCCTGTAGCGACCTCGGAAACCTGGCGCGACCGCCAGAGCGGAGAGCGCCGCGAAAAGACCGAGTGGCACAACGTGGTCATCTTCAACGAGAACCTCGCCAAGGTGGCGGAAAACTACCTGAAGAAGGGCGCCAAGGTTTATATCGAAGGCTCGCTGCAGACCCGCAAATGGCAGGACCAGAACGGGCAGGACCGCTATTCCACCGAGATCGTGCTGCAGAAATATCGCGGCGAACTGACCATGCTGGACGGCAAGGGCGACGGTGGCGGTTCAGGCGGTGGCGGCGGCTATGGCCGCATGGATGACCGCTCCGGCGGTGGCAATGACCGCCCGCGCGAAAGCTTCGCCTCCGACACGCTCGACGACGACATCCCGTTCTAGGGGGCGGTGATGTGCCGGTCCTCGCCGCCATACTCACTGCAAGCTTGCTAGCTGGCGGAACCACGCAGGTAGGTGGTGCCGCAGATGGTACAAACCAGAATCGCGTGACCCTTCGTGGTGCACCGATCGTTGTTCTGGGTGACGTTGCCGTCCGCGATTTCGAAGTCGACCACACTTTGGTAGAGCGCCCTCCGCTGATTGTGCTGGCTGGCGGTTCGGAGGGCGGTTTCTGGACCGGCGGTCGGGTGGTGATGCCGTTGATCCAGGCGGGCTATTCCATCCGGATGATGGCTTACTTTGGTGCGGAAGGAACACCTGCGAGGCTTGTAGAACGCGATCTTGAACCTATCGCGGCAGCTATCGCGCAGGCTCGGCGGACCACGGGTAACGAGCGGCGTTGTGTAGGCCTGATAGGTGTGTCGAAGGGCGGCGAGCTCGCGATGCTGCTCGCGTCTTTTGGCGATGCCCTCTCGGAAGCTGAAGAGCCGTTACTGGATGCAGTGGTGGCCGTCGCGCCAAGTCATGTCGTCTGGCAGACGCCGTATGTGACGCTATCTGTACGTTCGAGCTGGGCAATGCATGGGGAGGCGCTGGCGTTCGTCCGCCATCCCTGGCTATCTCCGCACATCTTCGACGTGTTGTTTGATTTCCCTAAT
>NZ_JBQLZR010000176.1:0-11707 GCF_052168375.1 Glycocaulis sp. | reverse complement strand
CGCAAGCGGTGCACGCAGGGAAGCACCGTCCTTCGACCCTTCGCGCTTTCAGGCCTGGTCGGGCGGCGACCCGGTCTACCGGCTTTATCCCGGTGACGGGATCGAGGTTACGGTGCACACCGCGCCTGAACTGTCCCGCGAAGTGGAAATAGGCCCGGACGGACGGGCGAACCTGCCACTGGTCGGCGGTATCATGGTGGCCCAGAAGACGGCGCCGGAAGCAGCGCGCGCCATCGCGGACGGCTATGCGCGTGTCCTGCGCGATCCGATCGTGGAAGTGCGGCCCTTAAGCTTCGGCTCGCAGCGCATCCTTGTGGGCGGCGAGGTGAACGCGCCCGGCCCCTACCCCCTGCCCGACGGCCGGACGGGTGTTCTTGAAGCGATCATGTTCGCCGGCGGCTTCCAGACGAGCGCGCGGCGAGGTTCAGTCGTTGTCCTGCGGCGCGCGCCCGATGGCGGCGCCATGATGCGCACTGTCGATGTTGGCGCGGCCCTGCGAGGCCGTCCTGCCGACATGATCCCGCTGGCCCGCCACGATGTCGTGTTCGTGCCGCGCTCGGGCATTGCCGAGGTCAATCTGTTCGTCGACCAGTATGTACGTGGTATTCTGCCCCTCGATTCAGGTTTCAACTACCTGCTGTTCGAGGCGACCCGCGACTAGACCGGCCGCGTCAGACTAGTGGCGCGTGGACAGCCATTCGCGGGCAGCGCGCTGGGCCGCAGCGATCTCTTCGCTACCCATCTCGCTGGAAACTTCCCGGCGATAGTGCTTGGCGGGCTCTGAACCCATCAGCGCAGCCAGGTTGAACCATTTGTGCGCCTCGACAAAGTCGATGACGCCGCCCTGCCCGGTCGAGTAGATCAGGCCGAGCTTGCACAGGTCTTCGCCAGTCGGATCGGTGTTGATCGCGTCGTGAACCTGACGGGTTTCCACATCGGTGAAAGCCATTTTCTTCCCCATTCCTTTTCGGTTCTGCGGGGCTTTGCCCTCGTCTCGAACCGGTGATTGACACCCCACCACCCACGCAAGATTTCGCGTTTGTGTGAGGGCATAATCGCGGGGAAGTGTATCCACAGGGTTAAGGCGCACTAAGAATAATGCATTTTAAGCATTTATTTTCGTTAGGCTTTCCTACCAAGAAGTAACTCGCGGGCTCGTATGTCGAGCCGTTGGCCAAGCCCTGCCCGGCCACTGATTTCAACGCTGAATGCAGAAGCCAGAGCTGCCAGCACCATGCCAATGGCAAGCAAGGCGAACACGCCTGCGAGGGCAAAGCGCTGGACGGCGCCAGGCGTCAGCAAGGGGCGCGGCTCCTCGCCCCGGTCCAGATCCAGCGCTGCATGTCCGCGAAGGTGAACGAGTGCCAGCGTGCGCGGGCCAGCCTCCTGCGACAGGCGGCGCAGGCGCGAAACGTCCTGCAGGGTCTGCAACGCTGCTGTGAGCCGTATCGCGTCAATATTCGAGGTGTGGCGCGCAACGGCGGCCAACTCGCTGGCAACGGCGCGCAGGGCAACAGGGTCCGCCGCTTCCAGCACCTCGCGCCATGCCGCGTTCGCATGTCCACTCAGGAGGGCGGCCCGCATCAGCCGAGCGCCTTGCCCGGCGCTGCGGTCGGCCCCCGCCTGCGCCAGCGCGCATTCAAGCGCTTCGCCTGCAGCGCAGTGCTCCGTCATGGCGGCCTCGTCAGAGAGGAGCCAGAGTGTACCGGCTCCATCAGCAAGCCCGGGAAGAAGCGCGAGGTTCAATGCGCCGTTCTGGTGACCGGCAAAGAACGCCGCCTGCAGAGGATCCAGCCCGTCGTACAGGCGCGATGCCCGGTCCAGCCGGTTGCGCGCGGCCTGCGGCGCGAGCGCGAGCACGCCATTATCAGCCGGGCCAGCAAGCAGGCTCGCCCAGGCGTTTTCCAGTTCCCGCTCGCGCACCCATACCGGCAGGGCCCGCAAAATCGCCTCGGCTTCGTCTTGTGGCCGCCCGTCCAGCTCGGCCCAGAGAAGGCTGGCAAAGCGTTCACGGCCCACAATGTCCTCGAAGGCAGCAATCAGGCTCGCCGCAAGGGCGGTATCGGCCGGTGACTGGCCCTGCGGCCGCATCGCATCATTGAGTTCCTGGCTCCACACCGAGGACGCTGCATCTGCATCGGGGGCAAGCGCGGCAAAGGCGGAGCCAATCCGGTCATCGCCTGCCGCCGGGGTCGCGTTCGCGTCAAGCTGGCGAACCCCTTCGATTGTCCAATAAGCCGAGAGGCCTGCCAGCATCAGGAACAAAGCCGGGCGGACAGCCGAGCTGACAAGCGTCCAGCCCCACCATGCAAGACGGCGCGGCCAGCCTGCCTCCTGCGGCGAGCAGACACGGCGCTTGCGCGCGGCAATCCTTGCCAGACTGTCTGCTGTGTCGCGTCTCAAGCTCGTCATCCCCCCGGCGCCCATCTAACCATGCGCGGCAGCTGGGGGAAAGTCAGAGCGATTGCCTAGCGAGCCTTCTGGCCGAACAGTATCTCGCGGGCCTTCTTCGCCGCATCGCTGTCCTCGGCAAGGTTGGAACGCAATTCCTTGCCGGCATCGCGGCCCTTGCGCACGGCGGGGCGCTCCCTGATCCGCTCCACCCAGGCTTTCAGGTTCGGGAAATCATCAAGGTTCTGCCCTTGCCCTTCAGGCAAGATCCAGGGCCAGGCAGCCATGTCGGCAATGGAATACTCGCCAGCGAGATAGTCCCGGTCGGCAAGGCGGCGTTCCATCACGCCATAAAGGCGGTTTACTTCGTTGGTGTAGCGGTTGGCGCCGTATTCCAGCTTGCTCTCGTCAGGTTCGACTTTCCTGGCGTAGGAGCGGAAATGGTGTGCCTGACCGGCCATCGGGCCGAGGCCGCCCATCTGCCAGAAGAGCCATTGCTCCACATCGGCCTGTTCACGGGCATTGGCGCCGTAAAACTTGCCCGTCTTGCGAGCGAGATATTGCAGGATTGCACCGCTTTCGAAGACCGAGATCGGCTTGCCGTCCGGGCCATCGGGATCGGTGATCGCCGGCATGCGGTTGTTGGGGCTAATGCTGAGAAATTCGGGCTGGAACTGCTCACCCGCCCCGATATTTACCGGGCGCAGGCGATAGGGCAGCTCCATTTCTTCCAGAGCAATGGTGACCTTCCAGCCATTGGGGGTCGGCCAGTAGAAAACGTCGATGGGCTCGCTCATGCCTTTGTCTCCAGCTTGCGGCGCGACTTTGGGCCGCGCTTGTCGCACTGGCAAGTCGGCAGGGAGCGCTGCATCGTCAAGGGTGAGCGCGCTTCATCTCCGGGGTAAGACGCGCTAAATGGCCTGCCTGACCCCTCTCACGCTGGAAGTCCGAAATGAGCGCCATCCTGCAAGACCTGATCAAGCCCGTTTCCTTTGCGCAGGCCGCCCGCGACCCGCAGGGCTTTGCCGATGCGCTGTGCGGAAGTTTCCGCGAGTTCGGCTTTGCGGTGGTCAGCGACCACACAATCGACCAGGACGTGATCGACCGCGCCATTGCCGACACCAAGGCTTTCTTTGCCCTGCCAGATGAAACCAAGCGCCGCTACCACCAGCCGGGCGGCGGCGGACAGCGCGGCTACACGCCGTTTGGCGTCGAGGCGGCAAAGGGTGCGGCTGCCGTTGATCTGAAGGAGTTCTGGCATCGCGGGCGCGATCTGCCTGCCGGTCACCGCTTTGAGGCGATGATGCCCGCCAACGTGCCGGTAGCCGATGTGGCAGGCTTTGATGAAGCGACGCGTGACCTGTTTGATGCGCTGGACGCTATGGGCCGTATCCTTCTGAAGGCCATCGCGCGTCATCTGGATTTGCCGGAAAACTGGTTTGAAGCCCGCGTTGCCGAAGGCAATTCCATCCTGCGCCTCCTGCACTACCCCCCAATCAAGGGCGATCCTGACGGGGTGCGCGCGGGCGCCCACGAGGACATCAACGTCATCACCCTGCTGCTGGGGGCAGAGGAAGCCGGCTTGCAAGTGAAAACCCGGACGGGCGAGTGGCTGGCAATCAATCCGCCGCCGGGCGCGCTGGTCGTCAATGTGGGCGACATGCTGCAGCGCCTGACCAATCACGTGCTGCCGTCCACGACGCACCGCGTGGTCAATCCCAGCGCAGAGCGCATGGGCTATTCGCGCTATTCGACGCCCTTTTTCCTGCACTTTGCCCCGGATGTTGAGATCCGCACGCTGGAGCAATGCGTCAGCCCGGAAAATCCCGACCGCTATTTACAGCCCATTACCGCCCATGAGTATCTTATGGAGCGGCTGCGGGAGATTCGCCTCGCCTGACGAGGCCTGACGATTCCACAACACGGCCGCCGCTGACGGGGAGGCCGGCGCATGACGGATCGCAAGAGTCCTGAAGACAGCCTTCAGGTCATCCGCCTCATGACGCGACTGAACGCAATTGCCATCATCGCCTGGCAAGGCGGCGAAGCCCTGACCCAGCTTGGCGGGGCGGGACTGGGCGTTGGCTATCTCGCCTCCGGTATTGGCTTTGGCGTGTGGATGGTCAGTACAATCCTTTGGCTCTGGATCGTCATCTATGCGCGCAGGCGCTGGAAGCTCGATGTGCTGGGCGACAGCATTGCCCGCCAGGTGATCCTTCGCACCGGACGCACCACGCTGCCGGTTCTGGTGGTGTGCGTGGTCGTGGGCACGGGCGTGACCGTATTCAACGACCTACCCGCCGAAATCACATTGCGTATTTCCATCGCGGCGGTTGCGGGCACGGCCCTGCTGGCTGCGGCGGATAATGACCGCAGGCTGCGCAGCATGGCTCGGCAATAGATTTTGGCGATGAACGCCAGTGATACTATTCATTTCCGCAATGCCGTTGTCAGGCGCATAGTGCCATCAGGTTGAATTCCTGACCAACCGACCCAAGCCTTTACCGCGCCTCCGGCTCCCCCCGGAGGCGCGTTTTTGCAAGGCATCAGCGGCCCCGATCACCATTTCGTCAGAGGCTTTCCTGTGACCCGGCGTTGAACCGGCGGGCCACACTGCCTACCTTCGTGGTCACGCACATATCTCTTTTCACAAACAGCCTTGCGCGAGCGCGCGCGAGGCCAGGAGGATTCATGACCCCATCAAAACGTCATTTTCGTCATCACCGTGAACCGCGTATCGACATTGCCCGTGTGGGTGAGGCCGGCACCATCCTGGCCCTTGCCGCCCCCGGCTTTTCCGTCCCGGACCTGAACGCCGCAGCCAGCGCCGCCGAGCGCTCCGGCTACAAGCTGAAGGTCGCCTCCAATGCCCGTGCCCTGGTTTCGGGCCGGACGGAGACGGGCGAAGAAATGAACTTCGTCGTGGATGCCAGCTTTGATGACGTGACGGCCGATGAGGGCGCGGGTCTTGTCCTGCCAGGTGGCCGCCGCGCGGTGGATGCGCTGAACGATTCCAATGCTGCGCTGCGCTTGCTGCAGGACATGTTTGCTGCTGGCCGTCCGATTTTCGCATCGGGCGAGTCGCTCTCCATGCTGGCTGAGGTTTCCGGCAAGGAGATCGGCGAAGCCGATGCGGCGCTCGCGCTCAACGGCGAAGTCTTTGCCGCCAGCGGCGAAACTGCTCGCGACGATGTCGCCAAGGTATTTGCCGAGTCCCTTCAGACAACGACGTCCGAAGTGGCCTGAGGCACGCACCCGTCAGAAGAAAGCCCCGGAGCATCGCTCCGGGGCTTTTTTTGTATTCGCATGATGGGATGTGAGCCCCTAGCCTTCCCAGTTCCGGGGCAGCCAGCGCGCCGCCAGGAACATGAAGCCTGCGGCAACCAGATAGAGACACGAACCGATCAGGATCGAATAGCGCAGGGACTCGTCCCCGAAGGTCGGCATCAGGATGGTCGACAACTCGCCCAGCACGTAGATACCAACCCCGATCCCCAGAAGATTGTTGATCAGAAGGAAGATCGACGAGGCCACGGTCCGCATCGAGGCTGGCACGAGGTTCTGGAAGGCGGAAAGAACCGGGCCCAGCCATGCCAGCGCCAGCGCGTTTGGAATGATGAAGATAAAGAAGGCGATGGTGGCGTTCGGCGCGAGCACACCCACGGCATAGAAGGGCATGGTGAAGAGGAAGGCGATGCCCGGCACCAGCGCATACCAGGCCTTGGACTTCTTGCCGACCCAGTCAGAAATGAAGCCGCCCAGAATGATGCCGGCCGCTCCGCCGATCACCAGCAGCCCGCCAAACATCCAGCCCGTGGTGACAAGATCAAGGCCATAGGAACGCGCCAGGAAGCTCGGCACCCAGAAAAAGACGCCATAGCCCATCATGGACGAGCAGGCGGCCCCGAAGGTCAGGAACCAGAAGGCCGGCTTTTTCAGCAAGACGGCGATGACAGCAAAGAAGCTGGGCTTGGCCGCCTTGGCATCCATCTTGACCGTGTCGAGCTGGCCACGCGCAGGCTCGCGCACGGTCAGGCGGAATATCGGCGCGAGAACAATGCCTGCCGCGCCTACAATCACGAAGGCCCAGCGCCAGTCGAGGCCCTCGCCCACATTGCCGCTGGCGATCTGCGCGCCGGCAATCACGCCGAACGCACTGCCGAGCGGAATGCCGAGCGAATAGAAGGCGAGCGCACGGGCGCGGGCCTCTGGCGGGAAATAGTCTGCGATCAGCGAATAGGACGGTGCCACACCGCCTGCCTCCCCGACCCCCACGCCGACACGGGCTCCGAAGAGCTGCCAGAAATTCTGCGCCATGCCGCACAGCGCGGTGAACCCGCTCCAGATACCCAGCGAAATGGTGATGATCCAGACGCGGTTGGTCCGGTCTGCCAGCCAGGCGATGGGAACACCGAGCACCGAGTAGAGAAGCGCGAAGGCAATGCCGCCCAGAAGGCCGAGCTGGCGGTCATCCAGTCCCAGCTCTTCGCGGATCGGGATGGCGAGAATGGAGATGATCTGCCGGTCGAGAAAGTTGAACGCATAGACCAGGAACAGCATCACCATCACATAGCCACGATAGAGGCTGGATGGCGGCTTCGGGACAGTGGTCGCGGCAGCTACGCCCGGTGCACCCGGCGGCGTTTCACTCATGGTTCGCTCCCCTTGCAGGCAATGGCGTTACGCGCTGGTTATCCAGCGTCTCTGGTTGGAATTTTGACCGGCATCGAGGTCAGTGCAAAAGAAAAACGCCGCCGGAGCTGCATAGCATCCGGCGGCGTTTTCTCAGCCGTCCCCCGGCCTAGTAGCGTGCGGTGAAGACCAGACGCCAGGTGCGCGGAGCACCGTAATAGACGGTGCGGATATTCCCCACCGAGGAGAACTCCTGACCATCGGTCCGGTAGACTTCGTCAGCGAGGTTACGTCCATAGAGGCCCACCGAGTAGTTGCCATCCCGGTTGGTCCAGACCGCGTTGGCGTCATAGAGCCAGTAGGCGTCCTGATAGAGGCCCTCGATCTCGACATTGGAGTTCACCGGCGTGTTGTCGACGGCAAGCGCCATGCGCGAGCGGTAACGGGCAGAGCCGGACAGGCGCAGCGAGCCGTTCTCTGCAAGGTCGAACTCGTAGGACGCGCCGAAGCGGCTGGTCCATTCCGGCGAGAAGGCCGGATCCTGGAACGCGCGGCTGCCACCAAAATTGGTGAAGCGGGCGTCGGCGAATTCGCCGTAGGCGGCATCCAGATAGCCGATCTGGGCATCCAGAAGCAGCTCAGGCACCGGGTTGTAGGCCAGTTCGACCTCGAAGCCGGAGATTTCCAGGCTACCGGCGTTCAGAACGGTGAGTTCCGGCGAAGGCAGACCCGTTCCCGGATCGATCGCCAGACCCGACACCCGCGCCTGGAAGTCTTCATAGTCGTTGTAGAAGACCGTGAAATTGGCGCGCAGCGTGTTGTCCATCCAGTCGGTTTTCACGCCGAGCTCGTAGGAGGTGACGGTTTCCGGATCGTACGGAGCCTGCTCGCCCGGATTGTTGGCGCGGCCGTTGAAGCCACCCGATTTGAAGCCCTGCGACACGCGGCCATAGAACAGCACATTGTCGGAGAAGCGATAGTCGAGCGACACCATCGGAGAGGTGTTGGTCCAGCTTTCCTCGATGCGGAATGCCAGTGCCGGATCAACCGTCAGCCCCGGGAAGGTGGAGAAGGTCGACGTGGTGCGGAAATAGTCTTTCTGCTCGTCGGTGTAGCGAATACCCGCCGAGACCGAGAGACGGTCCGTCAGATCAAAGGTCGCGTTTGCGTAGAGCGCCCAGGAGCGGGTCTCCAGATCATCGTCGATCGTACGCAGGAAGGTAAAGCCGCCCGGCCCGGTCAGAAGGTCGTCCGCGAAGGCTTCCTGATGGGACTGGATGTCCTCGATCATGTAGAAGAGACCGCTGACCACCGTAAGGCGCTCGCCTTCATAGTTCAGCTGGAATTCCTGGCTGATCTGGTCCTGATCGACGGCCACCAGCACATCGCCCGTCTCCAGAGCGGTTGCGTCGATGTCGACGTAATCTTCGTACTCCAGCTCACGATAGGCGGTGATGGAGCGCAGGGTCAGCGTGTCGGAAAGCTCCCAGTTCATGGTCAGCGCCGAACCCCAGTGCGTCATTTCCGACGAGTTGGGCAGGCCCGGCGTCGCCACGCCGGTGAAGTTGTACGGCGGCACCTGCGCCGGCAGCGTCACGATCGGCACACCGAACAGGGTGGTCAGCGTATTGATCGGTTGGCCCATGGTCAGGGCATTGTTTTCACGCGACCAGTCTGCATTCCAGTCAACGGTGAAGCCCGGAGCCGCATCCCAGGCAAGCGCGACGCGCGCAGCCGTTGCGTTACGATCGTTGTATTCCTCGCCCGTATTCGGGTTGGTCACATAACCATCGCGCCCGGTTCCAAACAGCGCGACGCTGCCGGCAAGGTTCTCGGCGAGACCGCCGGAGACCGATGCACGGGCATCCCACAGCGAGTAGTTGCCAACGCCCACCTGGAACTGGCCGCGCGTTTCCTGGTCGGGACGGCGCGTGATGACGCGCAGTGCGCCACCGATGGTGTTCTTGCCGTAGAGCGTGCCTTGCGGGCCGCGCAGCACCTCGATGCGTTCGATGTCGAACAGGTCGAGCTGCGTGCCGCGAATACGCGAGTAGTACACGTCATCGACGTAGAAGCCGACGGCCGGATCAAAGGTCTGCAGCGCATCAGGCTGACCGACGCCGCGAATGTAGATGTTGGTGGCGTTCGACGAGCCGCGGCCCTGAACGATGTTCAGGTTCGGCACCGAGCCCTGAAGGCCGGTGGAGTCGGTGACGTCAATGCGCTCGAGGGCGGCTTCGGAGAAGGCCGACACGGCACCTGGAACATCCTGAAGGCTTTCTTCGGTACGGCGAGCCGTAACCACGATCACTTCACGGTTGGCGCTCGCGCCCTCTTCCTGAGCCAGCGCGGCCGGTGTCATGAAAGCAAGCGGCGACACGCCGGCAAGAGCGGCCGCGGCACCGAATGTGCGCAGTTTCATTTTCATGGTGATCCTCCCAATCGAATCATCGGGCGCCTGGTTCCTGCCAAGCGTCTCGCGGCGAATTACTTTCAACGTTGAATGAAAAGTCAATTGGTATCACACTCGAAGTCAGTGATCTGCTGGAAGGTGAGGCGATGCCGCAACAGATAGCCATCGACGCGCAGGGCGAAGCGGCCAAGAGTGACCGCATGTCAAATCGTACCCAAACCCGCCCGCAGAACCGGCGTGGCGAGAAGACGCGGGCCGCGCTGCTCGATGCCGCTGAATCGCTGTTCGCGCAGACGGGCTTTCATGCCGTCACCGTGCGCGAAATTGCGCGCAAGGCCGGAGCTGACCCGGCTCTGGTCACCTATTATTTCGGTGGCAAGCGCGAGCTGTTCGACGAGGTGCTTCTGCGCCGGGCGACAGAGCTGAACGCCATCCGCCTGAAAGAGCTTGAGGAGCTGGAGGCCCATGCCGGGCCGGAAGGCCCGACCGTGGAAGCGATCATCAATGCCTTCACCCATCCGCTTCTGGACCGTACCGCCAATGGCGGCCCCGGATGGAAGAATTATTTCGCGCTGATCGGGCAGATCACCAACACGCCGGAATGGGGCGCGGCGGTGATGAACAAGTATTTCGACCCCATCGTGGTGCGCTTTCTCGAAGCCTTGCGCCCCAAGATCCCCGGCTGCACCGAGGAAGATCTCTACTGGAGCTATCATTTCCTGTCGGGCGTACTGGTGCTGACCTTTGCCCAGACCGGGCGGATCGACGTGCTGTCCAAGGGCCTTTGCAAATCATCTGACATTGCAAGCGTGCACGAGCGCATGCCCGGCTTCATCGCCGCCGGCATACTCTATCTTCAGGAGCGTTCGCGCGCCCGCGCCAAGGAGGAGGCCGCAGCAAAATGACCGCCTTTGAACAACGCTTTTTCAAGGCCGCTGACGGTATCCGTACGGCCTATCGGTTCTATCCCGCATCAGGCGGCAGTGGCTCGCTGCCCGTCATCTGCCTGCATGGCCTGACGCGCAACAGCCGCGATTTTGAAGGCCTCGCCCCGTCCATCGCGGCGGGTGGACGAAATGTCATCGCGGTCGATGTGCGCGGACGCGGCCTTTCAGACCGGGGCTCGGCACCGGACCGCTACAACCCGCAAGTCTATGTGGAAGACATGCTGGGCCTGCTGGATCAGGAAGGCATTGCGAAGATCATCGCCATCGGCACCTCGATGGGCGGGCTGATGACCATGATCACAGCGGCACTGCGCCCGGGCCTGCTGGCCGGCGCTGTCCTGAACGATATCGGCCCCGAGCTTGATCCCGCAGGCCTGACGCGGATCGCAGGCTATGTCGGCGGCGCCAAGGGGCCGATGGCCGACTGGCATGAGGCAGCCGCAGCTGTCCGTGCCGTCAATGGCGAGGCATTCCCCGACGAGACCGGTGAAGCCTTCTGGATCGCGTTCGCAAAGCGCACCTGCCGCGAGCGCCCTGACGGTCTTATCGAGCTTGATTATGATCCGGCCATCGCCGAACCCTTCCGTGAGCCGGGCGGTGCAGCGCCGCCCGATCTCTGGCCTGTCTTCGATGCGCTGGCGCCAGTTCCCGTACTGGCCATTCGCGGTGCGATCAGTGACCTGCTTTCCCCGGAAGTCTTCGCCCGCATGGCGCAGCGCCACCCCAACCTCACGCCAGTTGAAGTGCCTCGTGTCGGCCATGCGCCGATGTTGACCGAACCTGCTGCCCGCACTGCCATTCAAACCTTTCTTGAAGGTCTCGACTGATGCGCAACCTCCTTCTGACGATCCTTGGCCTCCTCATCCTTGCAGGTGTCGCCGCCATCGCCGTGACTGTCTGGCTGTCGCGCACGCCGCAAGCCGCTGAGGCCCCTGCCCTTGCGTCTGGCGAACGCATGGTAGAGGCAGCCGGAATGACCTGGCGCGTGCGCGAGGATGGCAACGCCGATGCGCCACCAATCGTGCTGATCCACGGATTCTCGCATTCGCTGGAAGGCTTTGACGACTGGGCCGACGCGCTGTCAGAGGATTACCGCGTCATCCGCTTCGACCTGCCTGGCCACGCCATGACCGGCCCGCGCAGCGATAATGCCTATTCCAATGAGGATACCGCCGCGCAGGTGGGCCAGCTTCTTGAAGCGCTGGAGATAGACCGCGCCGTCATTGGCGGCAGTTCGCTCGGCGGCCTGATCGCCTGGCGCCAAGCTGCTGCGAACCCGGACCGCGTCGCGGGCCTGATCCTTGTCAGTCCGGGCGGGTACTCG
>NZ_JBQLZR010000175.1:0-9064 GCF_052168375.1 Glycocaulis sp. | reverse complement strand
GACGGCGAAGGCGCGTTCCAGATTGGCCTGCTCGATCGTGTGCAGGCGGTCCGTTCCCAGCTCATCGCGCAGGTTCAGCGCCAGCGCGGCGCGGACAAGCTGGGGCAGGCCCGGCGTGCCGGCCTTCTCGCGCGCCTCGACATCCTCGAGGAAGTCGTGCCCGCCCTCCCAGACATAGCGCACCGTTCCGCCGGCAGAGCAGGTGGGCGGCAATTCACGCCGGTAGAGCCTGGTATTGAACACCAGAAGCCCGCACGATCCGGGGCCACCAACAAATTTATGGGGCGAGAAGGAGATCGCGTCGATACAGGCGTCCGGATCACCTTCGGGATGCATGTCGATGGCGAGGTAGGGCGCAGAGGCGGCGCAATCGAGCGCCAGTATGGCGTCATGCGCGTGGAGCAGGCGGGCAAGCCGGCGCACATCGGTGACAAGGCCGGTGACGTTCGACGCTGCCGAGAAGGCACCGATACGCTGGCGCCCCTGCCATTGCGGTGCCTTGAGCAGGGCTTCCAGCGCGGCAAAATCAATCCCGCCATCGGGGCAGAGCTTCACCCGGACCACTTCAGCCGCGCTTTCGCGCCAGCTCAGCTCGTTGGAATGGTGCTCGTAGGGACCGACGAACACGACCGGGCGTGTCGCTGCCATATGGGCATCGAGCGCAGCCTTCGCCTCGGCGCCCAGCGCGGAACATACAGCCTCGCTCATGCGGGCAAGACTGGCAGGCGGGCAGGCCAGGCCGAGGATTTCCTGCAATTTGTGGATGGCCGCCGTCGCGCCCGTGCCACAGGGGATAAGGGCATCACCCGGACCGGCATTGACCGCGCGCTTGATGGTGGTCTCGGCCTCTTTCAGCCACGCATTGGAGGCACGCCCCGTGGCGCTGTCTTCGGTATGCGGATTGGCGAGGAGGGTATGGAGCGCGGAAATCTCGTTTTCCACCGCGCGATGGGCGCGGCCGGAGGCGGTATAGTCGGCATAGATAAGCGGACGCTCGCCAAAGGGCGTTTGCAAAAGCGCGTGTCGGGCGATCAACCCGTCCCGCAACGTCTCGATGTCCGTCATATCTGTCGCGACCATGAAGCCTCCTCCTGCGATTATGAAATCACGCTTCGGGAGGCGTTTTTCACTTATTTCCGCGCCAATGACGCATTATGGTGGTGAAAATCACCAGATAAGGAGCATTTCGTGGAGCTTGACGATCACGACCGCAAGATACTGCGCCTGTTGCAGGCCAATGCCAGCCAGACCGTGCAGGAGATTGCCGACGCGGTGGGCCTCAGCGCCACGCCGGTCAACCGGCGCATCAAGCGGATGGAGGAGGCGGGCCTGATCCGCGCGCGCGTCGCCCTTCTCGATCAGGAGGGTCTCGGCCTTCGTGCCACCTTGTTCATATTCGTCAAGACCAGCCGCCATGACGCTGAGTGGCTGGACCGGTTCTCGAAGGGCGTGGCGCGCCTGCCGGAAGTCATCGAATTCTACCGGATGAGCGGCGAGGTGGATTACCTCATCAAGATCGCGCTGCCGGAAATCGCCGACTACGACGCCTTCTACAAGAAGCTCATCGCCATAGCCCCGCTCTCCGATGTCAGCGCCAGCTTCGCCATGGAAGCGATCAAGAACACGACGGAAATGCCCGTATAGCCTCGCTGGTCAGCTTAACGCGACCAAATGTCAGGTGAAGTTGACAATCTCGAAGGCCAGTGTCAGGTTAAGCTGACAAATTGACCGCTACACCTTCCACATGGAGGCCCTATGACACTCGAACCGCAAAACCCGTCCCGCCGCTACACGCTGCATCTGTTTCTTTCCATGGTGGCCTACTGCCTGGTGCTCTTTGTCTCCGTCACCGTCTTGCGGGGCGGCATGGCGGACGAAGCCTGGCTCCGGGCCATCATCGCCATCCTGCCCGTCTTCCCTGCGCTTTACGGCCTGCACACCTTCATCACGTTTTACCGTGCCCTCGACGAGTTCAACCGGGCGGTAATCGCCGAAGCCAATCTCTGGTCGGTCGGGATCGTGGGCTTCATCAGCTTTGCCTACGCCTTTGCCCAGGGCGCCGTGGAAACGCTGCCCGATATCGGGCTGATCTGGGTTCTTCCCTCGCTGGTGATGGTGCAGGGGCTTGCCGCCTGCATCGTGCGCCAGCGTTACCGCTAGGGGTTGGTGATGAAGAACCGGCTGAAGGTTCTGCGCGCAGAACGCAACTGGAGTCAGGCCGAGCTGGCTGAACGTGCGAAAGTATCGCGTCAGGCGATCAACGCGGTGGAGACGGGCAAGTTTGACCCGTCACTGCCGCTGGCCTTCACGCTCGCGGAAGTGTTCGGCCTGAAAATCGAGGATATCTTTGATCCGAAAGACTAATGGGCCTCAGGACCATTTGGCCCCTTTGGCAAGGCCGCCTGCCTTTGCATAGGCCTGGCTGCCTTCGCTGTAGACCTTGTCGCCGGGCGCGATGTCGCTGGCCTTGAAATCATCCTGACCCTTCAGCCGGGCATAGATGGGATCGAAATCCTGGCCGGCGGTCGCCTCCATCAACTCCTCATAGGAATCGATGACAAAATAGGTCTGCTGGAAATCGTCATAGCGATAGTCGGTGCGCATGACCCGCTCGAGGTCGAAATGGACCCGGTTGGGAGATTTGCCTTCCAGCGCAAAGATCGACTCCGACTGGCTGGAGACAATCCCCGCCCCGTAAATCCGCTGGCCCTCGGGCGTATTGATGAGGCCGAACTCGACGGTGTACCAGTAGAGCCGCGTCAGGTTCTCGATCATGCCGTGACGGGCCGCTTTCGCACCGCCGCGCCCATAGGCTTCCATGTAGTCGGCAAAGACAGGCTGGGTCAGCAGGGGCACGTGGCCGAACACGTCGTGGAAAATGTCCGGCTCCGGCAGATAATCCAGCTTGTCCGCATCGCGGATGAAGCGCCCGGCGACGAAACGCCGGTTTGCCAGATGGTCGAAGAAGACATCGTTCGGGATCAGGCCGTGCACGGCCACGACTTCCCATCCGGTCAGCTTGTAGAGGCGCTCATTCATCCGCCGGAAGTCGGGAATGCCGCCCTCATCGAGCTTCAGGAGTTCGAGGCCCTTGAAGTGCTCCGGCGCGGCGCGCCCCTGCAGCACTTTCATCTGCCGGGCATAGAGCGTGTCCCAGACACCGTGTTCTTCCGGCGTGTAGCGGTCCCAGCACTGGTCGATCGTGTGATCGGCAGCGGGGGTCTGTTCGGCGACGACGGGATCC
Organism: Glycocaulis sp.; assembly: GCF_052168375.1. NCBI lineage: Bacteria > Pseudomonadati > Pseudomonadota > Alphaproteobacteria > Maricaulales > Maricaulaceae > Glycocaulis > Glycocaulis sp. The sequence continues at coordinate 5,820 of NZ_JBQLZR010000175.1, read as the reverse complement.
TGGACAGGCATGGCTCGCTCCGGAATCGGCTTTTGACGGCGCCACAATAGAGCACGGCCCCCCGCTGGCGCGAGGGGCCGCACTGCATTGTGGTAAATTGTGTCAGCTAGCGGATGCAGAGAACGTCCGACAGCGCACCGCTGGAGAAGCCGGTCCGGCCATCACCGATGAAGTAGTGATTGCCACGGCCCTGCTCGGTGATGGCGAAGAAGGCTGCGCCCCGGAAGCCTTCCGCCCGGCACAGGGCATCCGCCGTCACCTGATCGCAGGCGCGCTGGTCGAAGCTGCTCATGCAGCGCGCCACAGGAGCGCCGCTGACGCGAGGACTGGCGTAGTAGGTGCTCTGCGCACCGCGCGTGCCGCCAAATACCGATCCCGGACGCAGATGGTTGCCGGTACCATCATAATAGCCCGGATTGGGGTTGTAGCCCGGACCGGGGCCATAGCCCGGATTGGACGGGGCAGGCGGGTTGTATTGCGAGGTCGGCGAGGCCGAGCTGATCGTCCGGTCCAGCCCGAGCCGGCGCAGGTCTGACACCTCGTTGTCCAGCGTCTCGCAGCGCCCGGCAAAGTTGGCGTGCTCGCAGACAATCCAGTCGCCGCCCAGAACCCGCAGCGAACGCGCCCGGTCATTGAACTGTATGGAATTGAAATTGTCGGTATTGGCGATGATCATCCGGGCTTCGCCGCCAAAGTTCGGCTCGCTGAACATCATCAGCGCTTCGCGTCCGCCCCGGCGGAACTCGATCGGGCGCGCCGAGCTGATCTGGCGGTTCCACCCGCCGGTCAGTTGCGGCGCATCTTCCCAGAAGATCTGGCAGCGGCTGCGGTAATTGATGTCGAAGCACAATTCCCAGTAGCTGCGCTCAATGCGGAACGAGCCGGGCATGTCGTTGAAGTTTATCCGGCGGAAGTCCGGCGCTTCGCCATCAATGCGCACCGAACGTCCGGTGAAGTTCGGGCCTTCAAAGAACTCGATAACCGGCGTGCCGCCGCCCGGACGCCCGCGCTGGGCCTCTGCGTCCTGCGGGAGCATGACAAACGAAAGTGCTGCAGCACCAAGGGCGGCGAGCGATTTTCCAAAATGCTTCATGACGACCAATCCTTGTCCAGCCTGTCCAGTGTGGCGAGACTGGACCCGCCACCCTGAACCCCCGATGAAGGCCGGTGCCGGCCTTCATTCATGAACGCCGCGAAGCCTAGTAGCCTTGCGCCGCTCCGTCAGTACGCATTTCGGACGCTGCCGACAGTACGCCGGTGACCGGATCACGCCGGATAGCCTGATAGCCGCCAAAACCGCCATCGCTGGCACCGAGCACGTGGCCGCGCCGCTCCAGCTCGTCGCGCACCTCTTGCGGCACACCGCTCTCCAGATGGACCACGCCCATGCCTGCGGGCGTGCCGAGGCCATCGGTCGGTTCGGTCGAGCCTTCATGGCGCCAGCGCGCATTGTCGCCGGCCTGCTGCGGGTTCAGTCCGAAATCGATCATGTTGGTGAGGACCTGGACATGGCCTTGCGGCTGCATGCCGCCGCCCATCACGCCGAAGCTGAGGAAGCCCTGTCCCTCATAGGTCACCATGCCGGGAATGATGGTGTGGAAGGGGCGCTTGCCCGGCTCGTAGACATTGGGATGGTCGTCATCCATCGAGAACATCTCGCCGCGGTTCTGGAACATGAAGCCCAGGCCGTCCGGCACGATACCCGCGCCCATGCCGCGATAGTTCGACTGGATGAGGGACACCATCATGCCGCTGGAATCGGCAGCCGTCAGATAGGTGGTGTCATTGTCGCGCAATTGCTCCGGCTCGCCGGGGCCTACCTGTTCCATGGCCCGGTCCATGGAGATGAGCGCGCGGCGCTCGTCGGCATATTCCTCCGACAGGAGCCAGTCGACCGGTGCCGGCTGATAGGCGGGGTCGGCATAGAAGCGCGCGCGGTCCTCGAAGGCGAGGCGCTTGGCCTCGATCATCACGTGCAACGTGTCGGCGCTCATGAAGCCCATCGAGGCGAGATCATAGCCCTCGAGGATATTGAGCATTTGCAAAACGGTCATGCCCTGACCCTGCGGCGGTATCTGCCAGACATCATAGCCACGGTAATTGACCGTGACCGGGTCAACCCATTCGGAAGTGTGGGCCGCAAAATCCTCGTAGCGCAGCCAGCCGCCGATCCGGCGCATATAGGCGTCCATCGTGCGGGCAATCTCGCCTTCATAGAAGGCATCGCGGCCCTCGTCAGCCAGCAGGCGATAGGTGCGGGCAAGGTCGGGATTACGGAAAATCTCGCCTTCTGCCGGTGCTTGCCCGTCTGCATTCAGATAGGTGGCGCGGGCATTGTCGAACTCGCTGAACGCGCCGGCATCATGGCGCGCCTGCAGGATGCGCATGTTGCGGTCCCAGTAATAGGCAATCGTCTGGCTGACGGGGAAGCCTTCCTCGGCGTAGCGGATGGCAGGCGCGAGAACCTCTTCCATCGGCAGGCGGCCGAAGCGCTCATGCAGGGTGAACCAGCCATCGACCGCGCCGGGCACCGAGACGGGCAGGGGACCGACCGGGGGAATGGTGCCTTCGGGCGTCAGGTTTGCGCGCACCGTCTCGATATCGAGCCCCATGGGCGAACGGCCCGCCCCGTTGAGGCCATAGACCTGCTGGGTTTCGGGGTCATAGACGAGCACGAAAATGTCGCCGCCAATGCCATTGCCGGTCGGCTCCATCAGGCCGAGCACGGCATTCATCGCAATCGCCGCGTCCACGGCATTGCCGCCGGCTTTCAGAATGTCGATGCCGACCATGCTCGCCAGCGGCTGGGCCGATGCGGTCGCGCCATTGACCGCCTGGATGGGCGAGCGGCCCGCATAATGGTCACCCGTGATCCGGTCGCCGGGATAGAAGGTCTGCGCGGCGCTCGGAGGCAGCGAAAAGGAAATGGCCATGGCGGCTCCTGCGGCCAGCAGTGCATTGAAAGTTTTCATGATACTCCCCTTGGGGCCCCTCACTTCTATCGGGGGCGTACTTGGGTCATATCTTGAACGCCCCCTGCATCAAGGCAAGGAAAACCCTGAACCAATCACACGGGTGTGACGTCAGCCGCCCTCGTTCTGCTCATCATTGCCGCTGCGGCGCTGGCGGTCCAGCAGGCCGCGAAGCAGGTCTGCCGGTGTCGGCTGGGCGGGTTGATCCTCGCCTTCCTCGCCTTCACCAACGGGCTGCTGTCCGGGCAGGAGCCTGTCGATCAGGCCGCGCGCCTGACCGCGCGCAAGCTCGCGTGCGACCGCCTCGAAATCGATACTGAAGGACGGGTTGGCGAAACTGCCCGTCAGCCGCACCGGAACAGCAATGCCATTGAGCTCCGGTGTCCCGCCTTGCCCGGCGAGCGAGGCAACGGCGCGCGGCGAGATGCGGTAATTCATCGACTGTTCGGCAAGGTTGAACTCGCCTGCTCCGGTCACCCGCAGAAGCGGGCTCAGCATGGAGAGGTCATCATTGGTCAGCACGCCGTTTCGGATGGCAAAGCTGCCGCCTAGCTCGCTGAAATCGGTCTCCTCGGCCTCGCCAAAGCCTTGCGGCAGCTGGCGCGTGGCGATGGCGTTCTGCACGCCGCGCAGTATCTGGGCGAGGTTGAAGCCTTCGATGGCCCCGTCGGTCAGGCGCAAATTCCCGTTGCCTGTAAGCGACTGCATGATCGCCGCCGTGCTGGCACCGGAGCTGGCAAGGTCGATGGTGAAATTGCCAAGCCCGCGCAGGGCCGAGAAATCCGCTGCCGCGCCGAGGAAAGGCTGGGTCTGCAAGCCGTCGAGCCGCGCATTCAGCGTGTAGCTCAGCGTCGCGTTGCGGGCATTCACGACGAGCTGGCCCGACCCTGCACCGCCATACAGGCCGAAGCGCGAAAGGTCTGCGACCAGACGGCCATTGGCCAGCTGCACGCGCAAATCAGCCTCGCTGACCTCAATCTCGCCGAAGATCAGCTGGCCCGCAGACAGGCGCAAATCAGCATCGACCAGACGCAGCGCGGCAAGGTCAATCTCCTCGGTGCTCCATTCGGTCTGTCCGGACGGGGCCGTGCCTGCCTCCTCCTCGGGCATGTAGGGATTGAGGTCCAGCACAGGTATCGCGAGCTGTCCGGTCAGGAAGGGGCGCTCCCGGTCGGTCTGGGCGGTAAGGGCGCCGGTTGCCGTGATGTCATCAAGGGTGAAGCGGGCGTCTTCAAACTGCAGGCGGCCGGGCAGGCTGGTGAACCGGCCCGAGGCCGATGCGCGGCGCAGGGCCGAGCTCTCCGGCAAGGATTGTCCGGCAAGGCGGGCAAGGCCCGGCAGATCAGCCTCGATACTGGCATTGCCTGCCAGATCGAAATGCGCGCTTTCGAGGGCATTGCCGTCGAAGCTCAACGTCAGAGGCGATGACGTGATCTCCAGGCTGATCGGCGTTTCGCGTCCCTCCATGAAGGGCCGTACCGCGCCCAGCACGGCTGTCAGATTGATCGTTTCGCCTTCCAGTACAAAATCGCCGGAAAGCTGGGCCTCGCCATCAAGATTGGCTGCCTGCAAGGCGAGATTGAGGCTGGAGACCTCCCATGTCTCGCTGCCATCGGAATAGCTCAGCTGACCGTTCTCGATGCGGATATTGGAAAAGCTGCCATCCAGCGGCAGCGCTCCCGGCCGGCGGAAGCCCTCGTTTGCGCCCGCGCTCTCAGGCGAGGCGGCGGCTTCAGCGGACGCAAAGGTCCAGTTATTGCCGCCTGCATTCTGGCGCAGCCGGATGACGGGATCGACGAGGACGAACTCGCTCACCTCCACGCGGCTCGAAAAGAGCGGCCAGAGCGCCAGACCGAGACGCAACTCGCCCAGCTCTGCGAAGGGCTCCTCGCCAAACCCGTCTGCGTTGCCGATGGAGGCGTCAGCGGCGCGGATCTGGATGCTGGGCAGTACAGAGAGCGCGATATCGCCATTGAGGCTTACCTCGCGTCCCAGCTCCTGGCTGGCGCGCTGCTCGATCTCGCCGCGCCAGTTTTCCGGTGAAAACAGGAGCGGTGCCAGAAGGGCCGCCGCGACGGCAAGACCGGCGAGGACCAGAAGGATGACGAGCAGGCGGCGCATGGCATGACTCCCGGATCGTGGCATGAGGGCAAAGCGGCAGTTCCGTCGCCCCGGTGATTATGTTTAACTTCCTCATGCAACAGTTTCCATGGCCTGCAAGTTCAATTCTGGCCGTAAAGCTGAGCAGTCCGCTGCGCGCTGGCGTGCACACTCATTAGGGGAGCCTCTGACATGACTGAGCTTGTAGATACGCCTGCCGGCCGCTTGCCGGTGGTGAAGATGGACCGGCGTGAACTGTTGCTGGGGCTGGCCGTGGGCACAGTCGTGCCGCTTGTGGCGGGGTGCACCGCGCATAACGAGTCGCTGGGACGCAGCCAGCTCATGCTCGTCTCCGATGCGCAGATTGCCGAGCTGTCACAGCGCACCTGGCAGCAATCGCTGCAGCAGGAGCGCGTCAGCCGCGATGCCGGCAAACGCCGTCAGGTGGAACGTGTCGGCGACCGCATCGCGCAAGGCTCTGGCCTCACCCAGTATGACTGGGAATATGTCGTCTTCGAAAATGACCAGATCAATGCCTGGGTGCTGCCCAACGGCAAGGTTGCCATCTATTCCGGCCTTCTCGATGTCGTGGGCAATGACGACCAGCTTGCCACCGTGATGGGCCATGAGGCGGGTCACGTGGCCGGGCGCCATGCGCAGGAGCGTGCCTCCCAGCAAATGGCTGCCGGCCTCGGCGCCAGCCTTGCTGCCGTCGCGCTCGATCAGGGCGGCGTGGAAAATTCCGGCA
>NZ_JBQLZR010000174.1:0-13430 GCF_052168375.1 Glycocaulis sp. | reverse complement strand
GGGGTGGCACGTCAAAGGAAAGAATACGGCTCGATATCGACGCGGGCGCGGATCGATGCGGGCAGTTTAAAGCGCGCCATCCAGGTCGCCATGAAGTGGGATACATCCACATTGCGCCGGGCCTGAACCAGGAAGCGGCGGCGATAGCGCCCCCTCACCACCGCCAGAGGCGGCTCGGCAGGGCCCAGCAGGGTGACATCATCACTCAAGGGCGCGGCCGCTGCGGCAATCTTCGCGGTCTCGACCAGCAAGTGCTCGTCGGTGCCTGACATCACGAGTGCCGCGAGGCGGCCAAAGGGCGGAAGGCCCAGTTGCTCGCGCATCATGGCTTCCAGATCGAGGAACGCATCGCGGTCGCCCTCGACGAGGGCGCGAATCGCCTCGTGGTCAGGGTCATGGGTCTGAAGCAGAGCCCGCCCGGGCCGATCAGCGCGGCCTGCACGGCCAGCAGCCTGTACAAGCGTCTGGTAGGTCCGCTCGCCCGCGCGCAAATCCCCGCCCTTCAGGCCGAGATCCGCATCCACAACGCCGACGAGGGTGAGATGGGGAAAGTTGTGACCCTTTGCCGCAATCTGTGTGCCGACAAGGATGTCGATCTCGCCTGCTTCCATGCGGGCTATGAGGTCTCGCACACCGCCAGGTCCCGACACGCTGTCTGAGGAGAAAATTTCCACGCGGGCATCGGGAAAGCGCAAGGCGGCTTCTTCGGCAACCCGCTCCACACCCGGCCCCACACTGGTCAGCGAATCAATCGCGCCGCATTCCGGACAGGCCTTCGGGCGCGGCATGGAAAAGCCGGTCGTGTGACAGACAAGGCGCCCTGTATAGCGGTGTTCGACGAGCCAGCGATCAGTGTCAGGGCTTTTCATCTTGTGCCCGCACGCCCGGCACAGCACGAGCGGCGCATAGCCCCGCCGGTTCAGGTAAAGCAGCACCTGCTCGCCGCGCTGGATCGTTTCGGCCATGGCGGCGGTGAGGACCGGGGAAAGCCAGTGGCCGGGTTCAGGCGGATGCTCGCGCAAATCAATGGTATCGATCTGCGGCAGGACCGCCGTTCCAGCGCGGGCAGCAAGGCGAATATGGCCGTAGCGGCCTGCCCTGGCGTTCACCAGCGTTTCAAGGCTGGGCGTGGCGCTGGCGAGAATGGCGACCGCGCCTTCGATCTTGGCGCGTGCAACTGCGAGGTCGCGGGCATGATAGGTCAGGCCCTCATCCTGCTTGTAGGTGGGGTCATGCTCCTCATCGACGATAATGAGGCGCAAATTCCTGAAGGGCAGAAAGATGGCCGAGCGCGCACCGGCGATGATGCTGGCCCGCCCGGCACTGATCTCCCGCCAGGCGCGGCGGCGCTCTATGGGGCCGATGGCCGAATGCCAGAGGGCCGGCGCTACGCCGAAGCGGGCCTCGAAGCGGGCGGTGACGGCCTGCGTCAGCGCGATCTCCGGCAGAAGGACGAGCACTTGCGCGTCCGGTTCGCGGCGCAGCAACTCCGCAATGGCTTCGAGATAGACTTCCGTCTTGCCTGACCCGGTCACGCCATCAAGCAGCGCTGCCTGAAATCCGCCAGCGGCGATGAGGCGGCGAAGCTGGCTTGCGGCATTCTCCTGCCCCTCATTGAGTGCCAGGCCCGGCGCATAGGGATCAGGAGCGGGAAAGGGCTGGTCGGTATCGCGTTCCTCGGCGCGCAAGGCACCGGCATCGGCCAGCCCCTTGACGACACCTGCCGAAACGCCTGCGCGCCTGGCCAGCTCGGCGCCGCTTGCCGCCTCCTGCGCCGCGGCATCCAGCACCGCCTGGCGCGCCGGTGTCATCCTGTCGGGCAGGATTCCGGTCGGGTGATAAAGAGTCTGGGTGGGAGATGGCTCCAGCCCGCCCCGGCTGCGCAAGGTGGATTGCAATACGGTGCCGGGGTATTCCGCCAGATAGCGCGCCGTCCAGTCGACAAAGGCGCGCATGGAAGCGGTGTAGGGGGGAGCATCAAGCCTGGCCGACACCGGCTTCAGGGGCCGGTTGCCGCCCGCTGCATCGCGCAATCCCCAGACAACGCCATGCGAAAGGCGTTTGCCCAGCGGCACGATGACATGATCGCCTTCTGACAGGATCAGGCCCTCAGGCACGGCATAGTCGAACGCCTCCGGCAAGGGCAGGGGCAAGAGTACTGTCGCAATTTGAGAGGGAGCCTGATCCTGATTCGTGCTCATCGGAGCATCCTAGCGGGCGGGCGCGCCGGATACAGGCCGGTTAACGCATCTGGAACCCGCTTCGTGTCATGGTTCACCCCGTGAACACGTGCCCCCGCCAAAGAGGGGCCGGTATCAGGATGGATGGACAATGATCGGCATCAAGCGCATGCGCAGCACCCCCATAGCCGCAAGCCCGGCGAAACCTGACAGCGAGGACTGGCGCAGCGCCATCCTGGCCGATCCGGCCCGCATTCTGGGCGATGCTGAACTCATGCAGGCGCTGACGGGCAGTCCTGCCAGCGGCGATGTGGTTGACCTCAATGCCGTTGCCCGCGCCCGCCTGCACAGCGAGATTGTCTGCCTGAAAGCCGCCAATGAGGACCTTCAGGACATGTTGCGGGGCAATCTGGCGGCTCAGGCGAGCGCCCATGCCGCCGTCATCGGCCTGATGGACGAGCCGAACCTTGCCGCGCTCGACCGCCGCCTCGCCGGCCATACGGCTACGACGCTCGGCCTTGAAGCCGTGCGGGTGTGCCTTGAAGGCATCACCGCCCTGCCGCGCGCCATCGCGATCCTGCCGGCCGCCCCCGGTCTGAAATCGGCCATGCTGGACGGTCAGAGCGAGCGGCTTGGTGCGCCCGATGCCCGCCTTGCAGGGGCCATTTACGGCGTGCAGGCAGGCCGCGTCGCCAGCGAGGCCGTGATCGGCCTCGAGGGCCGGGGCTTTTCTGGCGTTCTGTGCCTGGGCTCGGCCCGGCGCGATGCTTTCCGCCCGAACGATGCGCCGGACCTTGCCCACTTCCTCGCCCGCATCCTTGAACGCCGCCTGGAGGCCCTGCTGGCGAGATGAGCCCTGAGCCCGCCCCTGCCCGGCTGGTCGCGGAATTTCTGGCCCATATCGAGGGCGGGCGCCGCTACAGCCCCCACACGGTGAAGGCCTACGAGCGCGATCTTGGCCAGTGGCTGGGATTTCTGGGGCGGCACCTCGGCAGACCTGTCGACATGAAGGATCTTGCAGGCCTGACGGGCACACACTGGCGGGCCTGGCTGGCTGACCGGCGGCGCGAGGGCGCGGGGCCGCGCACCCTGCAACGCGCCCTCTCGGCGGTGCGCAGCTTCTACGCCCATGCGCGCACCCGTCACGGTCTGGAAAATCCTGCGCTGGGACTGGTCGAGGCCCCACGGGCACCGCGCCGCCTGCCAAGGCCGGTCAGCGAGAGAGCTGCAAAGGCGATGCTTGACCAGTCTGGCGAGGGACGACATGAGGCCTGGCAGGGCGCGCGGGACCTGGCCGTCCTGTCCTTGCTCTATGGCGCGGGCCTGCGAGTTTCAGAGGCCGTGGGCCTGACCGGGCGGGACCACCCCTTGCCGGATTCGCTGAGGATTACCGGCAAGGGCGGGCGCACAAGGCTGGTGCCTGTCCTGCGCCCGGTACGCGAGGCGGTGGAGGCCTATGCCGCGCTGTGTCCGTTTCCGCTTGCCGCAGACGAACCGCTGTTTCGCGGCGCGCGGGGCGGGGCGCTGAACGCCCGCGAAGTCCAGCGCAGCGTGGAACGCCTGCGCGGCGCACTTGGATTGCCTTCAAGTGCCACACCGCACGCCTTGCGCCATGCCTTCGCCACACATCTTCTGGCAGGCGGCGGGGATTTGCGGGCAATCCAGGAATTGCTGGGCCATGCCTCTCTTTCCACCACCCAGATCTATGCCGAAGTGGACACGGCGCGGCTGATGGCGGTGCATGCCGCGGCTCATCCGCGCGCCCGGATGGGCCGGTCCTAGCGTCCCGCTCGCCGTCAGGGTTTGCGGTTGCGCGTCCAAAGGCCCTCGCCTTTCCTGCTCGTCCTCCCCCAACCCTTCCTCCGTCATTCTCATCGCCTCAAATCCCGCCTCCCCCATTTCCCTCACTCTTCGCTCGCGCTTCGCAAACTTTGCTTTACAAAGTTATTTGCTTGCAATAGAAGATGGATAAATCCGCGAACCGGACCATCCCTGTTGCAGGAGCCAAAACAATGACGACTGACCGCAAGACCGCCGCCAACGCAGACCTCGCCTATCTGCGCGAGATGGCAGAAGCGGGCGCACGCGCCCCGCTGCTGGGCGGACGCTTCATGGCCTGGTGGGGCGGGCTGACCGGCACGGTCGCTTTCACCCACTGGCTGATCATTACCGGCGCCCTTGATCTGGGCCCCCAGGCCCTGTGGCCGCTCTGGCTCGGATACATGGTCCTCGGCTCGGCCGGCAGCGCGGTTCTGGGCTGGTCCTTGCGCAACAAGCCGGGCAGCGGCTCGATGGCGAACCGTGTCCAGCGCACGGTCTGGCCCGTGATTGGCGGAATGATCGGGCTCTATTTTGCAGGCCTGGTCGTCGGCATGGCCACCGGCATGGTGCCGGGCTCGCTGATCAATACGATGATGCCTATTGCCTTCATGGCCTATGGCGCAGGCTGGATGATCGATGCGCTTCTCTCGCGCGAGCGCCTTTTGCTGGTGCCCGCCCTCGTCTCCTTGCTGGCCTGCTTTGCCTGCACCGTTTTCGTCATGACAAGCTGGGTCTATCTGATCGCCTCAGCCGGCATGCTGCTCGGCACCTTCATTCCGGGCTTCTTCCTGATGGCACGAGAGCCGCGCGAGGTGATCTGACGCCATGGCCGACTTCAATTCCTCTGATCTTGATGACGTGATCCATGGACGCATGCGCCTCGGCCTGATGGCCTATCTGGCGAGCGTGGAGGCAGCAAGTTTCGGCGAGCTGAAAGACCGCACGGGCGCCACGGACGGCAATCTGTCGACCCATCTGAGAAAGCTGGAGGATGCAGGCTATGTGTCGATCAGCAAGCGCTTTGTCGACCGCAAGCCGCGCACCGACGCCTCGCTGACCGATGCGGGCCGCGCAGCCTGGATCCGCTATCTTGATGATCTCAAAAAGCTGGTCGGTGAGTGATCAGGCGGGAAACACCAGCGGCGCGATAAGGCTTGCCAGCAGGGCGATCAGCGGCGCGGCGACCAGATTGATGCGCAGTCCCGCCTTGATCATCTGACCCATGCTAACCGCGCCCGATGCATAGACGATGGCATTGGGAGCGGTTGCGACCGGCAGCATGAAGGCGCAGCTCGCGCTGAGCGCAACCGGAATGATGAGATGCTCTGCCGGGACGCCCGCAGCTGACGCCACCCCGCCAAGGACTGGCAGGAAGGCGGTGGTGGTCGCCACGTTCGAGGTCAGCTCGGTCAGGAAGACCACGATGAAGGCAAGGATCAGCACAACGACCGGCAGGGGCAGTTGCGCCACGATCGCGAGATGCGATCCGATCCAGGCCGAAAGGCCCGTCGCATCCATCGCCGCCGCGAGCGATAGCCCCCCGCCGAAGAGCACGAGCACACCCCAGGGCAGGCGCTGGGTCGCTTCCCAGTCCATCAGGGCCTGCCCCTTGCCTTCATCTCCTCCGGCGGGGATCAGGAATATGGCCAGCGCCCCGGCCATGGCGATCTGCATGTCGCTGAGGCGCAATGTGACGGGCAAGGCGAACGTCTCCGACAGCCAGGCGAGCAACGGATTCCAGCCGAAGCTGATATCGGGAAGGCCGATGAGAACGCCCGGCAATTCGCGGCCCATCCACAAGAGAGCCACCGTGCCGAACGTCAACGCGACGCGCAGTTCCGGCGTGGTCATGCGGCCAAGGGCGTTCTTCTCCGCAACGATGAGGGCGTGGCCCTCGCCGCTGCCTGCCCGCGAGGGAATCTTGAAGGCAAGGCGGGTCAGGATGATCCAGGCTGCCGGAATGATGAGCAAGGCTGCCGGCACACCGACCGCCATCCATTCGGGAAAGCTGATCGAGCGCTCTGCAGTGCGTTCAAGATAGCCGATTGCGATGAGATTGGAGGGCGTGCCAACCGGCGTTGCCAGCCCGCCAATGGAGGCCGAATAGGCAATCGCCAGAGCCAGCGCCGGCGCAAACATGCGCGTATCGACACCTTCCTTCTCGACAACCTCCGCCACCTTGAGGGCGATCGGAATCATCATGAGCGTTGTGGCAGTGTTGGAAATCCACATCGAGAGAAGACCCGATGCGATCATGAAGCCGAGCACCATGGAGGCGGGACGGGACCCGAAGGCCGACACCACGTTGAGCGCAATGCGCGCATGCAGGTTCCAGCGCTCGATGCCGAGCGCGACAATGAAACCGCCCATGAGCAGCATGACGATGGGGTCGGCATAGGGAAATGCCGCGTCACGGACAGTTGAAACGCCCAGAAGCGGAAACAATGCGAGCGGAATCAGCGCCGTGGCGGCAATCGGAATGGCTTCGCTGGCCCACCAGCACGCCATCAACAGCGCGAGCGAGGCACACAGCCAGGCTTCACGCGACAGGCCTTCAGGAAGCGGGATGCATTGAAGGCCGATTGCAACGGCCAGACCCGTCACAAGCCCGATACGACGCGGCGTCCAGGATGACGTCACTATGCCTCCCCCCTGACAGGCGCGCCTCATGCCGGCCGGGCGCGTTCCATGCGGGAGTTAAGCCGGTTTGACTGCAAGGAGCAATTGGCAGGCCCGATCAGCTTGCCTAGTGGCCGCTGGCGCCAGCTTTCAGGACAAAGCGGCGGTCGCAATAGCCGCACTCGACAAAGCCTTCATCGCCCATGTCGTACCAGACACGCGGATGGCCAAGCGCACCGCCGCCGCCATCGCACATCACGCGCGAGGTGCTGACCTCGATGATTTCGGGCGCCGGAAAGGATGCCGGCTTGGCAACCGGAGCCTTGCCCGGTTTCGCCGGTGTCTTTGCGCGCGTGCTGGCCATGTTTGTCCCCTGTCGGCAGTTGAGGCGTGCACTGGCATGGACGGCGCGGCGCAAGCCTCCTAAACTTGGTCTCCTGCTTTAGTTTTAGCCGCTGCGTCCGTCAATCGGAGCCAGCCTTTCCTTCAGCCATCAGGGCCATTCTTATCCATGTCCTCATCGCCATTGCCTGACTATGCCATCATCGCCGAAGGGCTGGAGAAAACCTATGCCGGCTCGAAGAAGCGCGAGCCGAAGCAGGCCCTGAAGGGCATTGACCTGAAAGTGCGCCGCGGCTCCATCTTCGGCCTTCTGGGTCCAAATGGCGCAGGCAAGTCCACCTTCATCAACATCCTTGCGGGCCTCACCAACAAGACCGGCGGGACGGCCAGCATCTGGGGCCATGACATCACCGCTTCAGCGCGCAGTGCGCGGGCCTCGATCGGGGTCGTGCCGCAGGAAATCAACATGGACGTGTTCTTCACGCCCTTCGAGACGCTCGAACTGATGGCCGGGTTCTATGGCGTTCCGGCAGCCGAGCGCCGCTCTGACGAGCTGCTGGAGGTGATGGGTCTTTCCGACAAGCGCAATGCCTATGTGCGCCAGCTGTCGGGCGGCATGAAGCGCCGCCTGCTGATCGCCAAGGCACTGGTTCACAACCCGCCCGTTCTGGTGCTGGACGAGCCGACCGCCGGGGTGGATATCGAGCTGCGCCGCCAGCTCTGGGACTATGTGGTCAAGCTGAACGCTCTGGGCGTCACCATCGTCCTGACGACGCATTATCTGGAAGAAGCCCAGGAGCTGTGCGACGAGATCGCCATCATCGATCAGGGCCAGGTTGTCGCCTGCGAGCCGAAATCGAGCCTTTTGCGCCGGCTCGACCGCAAGACGCTCATCATCGAGGCTGAGGACACGCTGAGCGCCGTGCCGGCCGGTTTCGAGGATCAGGACGCGGTGCTGCGCGATGGCGCACTGGCCATCACCTACCGCGCCGGCCAGTCATCGGTCGGTGATCTCATTGCCCGCTTCAACCAGAGCGGGGCGCGCATTCGCGACCTGCGCACCGAGGAACCCGATCTGGAGGATGTTTTCCTCGCCCTCACCTACAATGCCGGGCATTCTGACGGTGAGAAGGCCCGGCCGGCAGGCTGACCGGGCCGCAATGCCGGCAGATCGGGACCGGCAGGAACCAAGGCCATGATGCGTTTCTTCAAATCGGTTGGGGCTGCTTCCTTAAGCGCTCTGGGCCTCGCGCTGGCATTGCTGGTTCTGTTGCAGATCCGGCCCGTCTCGCTGACCGGATGGGTGGTGATGGGGCTTTTGTTCCTCGCAGCCTTTGCCACCGCGCTCATCGCCTATCGATGGATGATGGGGGCAGAGTTCTTCCCCGCCGATACCGAAGGCACGCACGGCGAGGGCTATGCGACGGGCGTCGGGTTCGGCCAGGCAGGCCAGCGCCGGAGGCGCGAGGACGACGATCCGGACGCGTCGATCCGCAAGGGTGACGGCATGGATGATGCTGGCGGCGAGGACGGGCTCCTCTGAGGCGATATTTCCGCATCATGAAATGTTATACATATACAACAAAACGCTTGTGATGTGCATGATCGTCACCTATAGACAGGGTGTGGGGCGTGAAGACCCCGGGCATGAAAGTCAGCTTCGATGAGTTCGCCGATCTATAATCGCCTGCCTGTCCTGCGAGCCGAGCGCGGCCTGTCGCGCAAGGCGCTGGCCGATGCGGTAGGCGTGAATTTCCAGACCATCGGATATCTGGAACGCGGTGATTACAGCCCCTCGCTGGAGCTGGCCCTGAAGCTTGCCGAGTATTTCGAGCTGCCCGTGGAGATGATCTTTTCCCTGCAGAAGTTTGAACCGCTGTCACGCATGGCAAGCAAGGCAAATCCCTGATGTCCTTCTATCTGCGCACCGCCTCCGGCAAGACCCCGCAACGCAGCCGCACCAGCATGCGGCTGGCCACCAGCCTCACGCTTGGCGGATATCCGCTGGGCGCGCTCATCGCCCTCAATGCGCCGCTCGCCGGAGAGGGCGGCGGGGCACTCGCCCTCAACATTGCAGGGCTCGGATTTATCGTGCTGGCCATTGCAGGCTTTGCCTATATCGCCCCGTCCTACATGCAGCGCATAGTCGGCGAGCAGGTCTGTGAGCTTGATGATCTGGAACGCGATCTGCGCCAGAAGGCCTATGCCTTCGCCTATCATGTCCTGACCGGGCTGGTAGCGGCAGCGATCTTCTATCTGGCGGTCGCCAACGACGAGACGCGCCTGACCTTGTGGGCGCCTGACAGCTATACCCACTGGAACACGATCTTCTGGGGCGTCCTGCTTTACAGCTTCACCCTGCCGACCGCCTATCTCGCCTGGACCATGCCGGAGTTCGAGCCGGAAGCCGATGAAGACGTGTCAACGCCGCCATTGCGCAAGCCAGGCGTGCGCTGGTGGCTGTGGGCTCTGATCGCCAGCGGCATGATTGCCGGTTTCATCCTCGCCCGGCTGATCACCTAGCTCTCGGCGGGAAAGCGGGCGGACGCCTGCCGGTCGAACCGGGCAAGGCCGGCGCTCTCCATCACCGACCGCACCTGCGCAGCATAGCTGTCACCGCTGGCGGCATAGGGGCCGACCAGCGCTACCAGAGCAGGTCCGTCGACAGACGCGCCTTCATTGCGCAAGTCCGCCCGCTGCGCCCGGAACGCGGCAAAATCGCGGTGCGTGTTGAAGACGTCGACATACTCGGCGGCGGCTGCCGTCAGGCTGGCAAACCGCCCATCGCCGGGCGTGCGTCCAAAGAGGGCATTGCGGGCCAGCGCGCTTTCACTGCTGCCCCAGCCTGTCGCCAGAGCCGCCTGCGCAGCGCCCAGGGAGGGCGGCACGATATCGACCCGCGCGAGCAGATCATCAAGGTCCTCGTAGCGCCCGCCATAGCGGCGCGCCAGCGTATCGCGCCTTGCCTGCTGGGGCAGGCTCAACGGTATGCCGGCATCGATCTGCGCACGCATGACGAGAAGCTGCTCGCGCTCTTCAAGAATGCGTTCGTTCTGCGCCATGACGAGACCGGCTGCGATGCGGGCAAACGTCTCGCGCCGGGTGGCCGGGTCCATCTCTTCCCAGTCTGACGGGAAGCTCTCGATGCGCAGGGCAGCGGGCGAGCCTTCCGGCCCCAGCGCGGCCAGAAGCTCGCGCACATTGATCGGCGACAGGGTCTGGACTTCGTTCTGCCGGCCATTGACCCCGAAGGACACGACGGCACTGGCGAGCGTGAACCCGGCTGCGACCGCTGCAATCATCCCGGCATTGGCCAGATTGCCGCCGCGCGCTAGCGGCGGGGCGACATTGAAAAGGCGGGCCACCGGCCCTGCCGTCCAGCCCTGTATCACCAGCGAGGCAATCACCACAGCGAAGGCTGCCGAAAAATAGAGGTTCGCGTTCTCTACACCTGCGAGAACCGGAAATGCGCCGAGAAAGATCGGCACGGCGCCGCGCAGGCCCATCCAGCCAATGAACGCCCGCTCGTTCAGGCGGAAACGCTCCGGCGCGAGGCAAATGAGAACGGCTACGGGCCGGGCGATGAGGATCAGCACAAAGGCGATGCCGAGGGCGGGCAGAGCCACTTCGGCAGCGTGGCTCGGCGTCACCAGCAGCCCCAGCATGAGGAAAAGCCCGATCTGCGCGATCCAGGCAAGGCCATCGGAAAACCGCGCCGTCGCCTCTGCAGCCCGGCGCTTGGGCGCTGAAGCCATGGAGACGCCAGCGAGGTAGGCAGCCAGGAAGCCTGATCCGCCTACAACTTCGGTAAAGGCGAAAAGGAAGACCGCAGCAGCAGAGGCAAAGATGGGATAGAGGCCGATAGGCAAGCCGATCTTGCGCTCGACATAGGCGATTGTGCGCCCGCCAAACCAGCCCAGAAGCCCGCCTGCCGCAATCGCCCAGGCTATCGAGAAGGTGGCCGTCAGCGGGTCCGGTGCGCCCTGTCCGGTCAGCCAGGCGACAAAGGTCGCCACCAGTATGACCGCCATCGGGTCATTAAATCCCGATTCCGCCTCCAGCGTGGTCGCGACGCGCGGGCGGGCCTTGATATCGCGCCCTGCAATCAGCATGAGAACGGCGGCAGCATCGGTGGAGGAGACGATCGCCCCCATTAGGGCGGCCTCTACCCAGCCCAGCCCGAAAAGATAGTGCGCTGCGACGGCGGTAATCCCGGCGGTGATCAGCACGCCCAGCGTCGCCAGGCTAAGGGCTGGCCGCAGCACGCTGCGCAGGCGGCGCAGCTTGGTGCCAAGCCCGCCATCAAAGAGGATCAGTGCCAGTGCCAGAGATCCGAAAAGATAGGCGGTATCATGGGCATGAAAGGCGATACGGCCGGGCCCTTCTTCGCCAGCCAGCATGCCGATCACGAGGAAGATGAGCAAAAGCGCCGGACCGGCCTGCCGCGTTACGGCAGCCCCTGCAATGGCGAGCAGGACTAGGCCCGCTGCCGCCAGCAATATGAGTTCGGCTGTATCCATGAACCCATGGGTATATGGGTTTGCTGACAGTCAGGGAAGCAGGTTGACCGCTGTCCTGCGCTGCCGGTTGCAGCGCTGCCCCGGCCTGCGGCACGCTGCGGCGTCTTGCGATTGAATACCGGCGCGCAGCCCTGTAAGAGAGCGCCAAGGCACCCGTAGCTCAGCTGGATAGAGCGCTGCCCTCCGAAGGCAGAGGTCACAAGTTCGAATCTTGTCGGGTGCGCCATTATTTTCTGTCCTCCCTCACATCCGTTCGGTCGGTCCTCGCTTGCGCTGCGGACGGGCGGTCGCCCTTGCGAACCTTGCAGGTTCGAAATTGGCCCGCTTTAGCGCGCTATTATCCAGCTCAATGCATCAAACCCGGAGTGCGGCGATTAGCGTGACCGTGTGACCGGCCGTCAATCGCCCCTTCGCCCTGTTTCGCCAAGGGCGGCGAAAGCTGCATGGAAATCGGGTCCGTCCATGAAGGCCCGGGCAGCGGGATCATCGGCGAGCTCGGCGCGGAAGAACGCTGCGGCAGCTTGCGCGGTCGCGCCCTGAACAGGCTGGTACCAGCTTGGCTGCGGCCCGCGGCTCTGACGTCCTGAAAACACGGCGTGATCACCCGGATCAAACACGATGAGGTATTGGCGCTCGCCGCCGGTCTGGCCGAACGGGATGCGCCTTGCCGCCGGGTCCAGCCTGTCGTCCAGCGGGCTTGTGTCATCGACGCCGGTCACGTGCAGGAGCGGCATGGTGACCGAGCTATAGGCGGCACTGTAATCGTCAGGGCCAAGGCGCGCATGCGGAGCGGGCGGAGACAGCATCATGCCCGCCCGCAGGCGTGGCTCGCCCATGGATAGCGGTCCGCGCGGGGTCAGGTAGGTCAGGCCAGCTGCCGCGAGGACTGTATGGGCGCCGAAGGAATGACCGGCAATGCCAAGGCGGGCGGGGTCGATGTCCAGCGCGGATGCACGCTCGGCAATCGTGTCGACGATGAAGGGAATGTCAGCATAGCGGTCGCGCGCGGCACCGGCATTGGCACCCGCCTGCAAGGCCCTTCGCGGTTCACGGCTGCCCTGCCAGATGGCCGCGTCCGATCCGGGGTGCTGGACGTGTATGGCCACAATGCCCCAGCTGGCAAGGTGTTCTCCGAGATAGGGCGCCGCCTCCCGGCTGCCGCCCAGACCGTGGGAGAAAATGACTGCCGGGAACGGTCCTTCACCCTGCGGCCCATAGATTCGCACCGCGATCTCCCGCTCGCGCCGTGTATCGCGCCAGATATCCTCGCTGATTTCGATGCCATGGGGACCGGGCGCCGCAAAGGCATCCGGCGAGACGGTTGCCGCACCTGCCGCGGAAGAGGGCTGGCCGGACAGGGTGAACACGGCGAGGCAGACAAGAAGCACACGCGGCATGATGAAATCTCCAGAGACAGCCCGCATTCAACGCTTGCGGGATTAAATCTCCGTCGCGCTGTCAGCCCGGATTTCTGGCAAGCAAATCTAAAGCGTTGAGCCGTTAGGGTTACCGCTGACACGTGACGACGCGCGCGGCGGGGACGGGAACGCGGTATGAGCCGGCATACAATCAGACCTTTCATCCTGTGCGGCGGTGCCGGCACACGCCTGTGGCCGCTCTCCACCGACCAGCGCCCCAAGCCTTTCATGAACCTCCCTTCCGGCCGCTCCATGCTGGCCGAGACGGCTGCCCGGCTGGTGGCAGCGGGCACGGACATCGCCTTTGTAGACCTGACCGCGATCGGCTCTGTGCGCCATGGCAATGCCTTGCGCGCGCAACTGCCCGGGGCGGCGCTGATCCTGGAACCTGTTGCGCGCGATTCCGCCCCGGCAGTTGCGCTGGCAGCGCTGGCCGCCGGGCCGGATGCGCTGGTGCTGATCCTGCCCGCCGATCACCATATCCCCCGGCCGGAGGCCTTCCTTCACGCAATTGCAAGGGGGGCGGACGC
>NZ_JBQLZR010000173.1:0-10735 GCF_052168375.1 Glycocaulis sp. | reverse complement strand
CTCGACACGAAGCGGCGTGAAGCGACGGCGCGCCTGCAAGAGCTGGAGACCGAGCGCAATTCCAAGTCGAAACTGATCGGTCAGGCAAAGGCCAAGGGTGATGACGCGCTGTTCAACCAGCTGCGCACCGAGGTCGATGCGCTCAAGAGCCAGATGGACGAGGCCGAGACGGCGCAGAAGGCAGCTGACGAGGCGCTGCGCCTGGAACTGGCTTCCCTGCCCAACATGCCGTTCGACGATGTGCCCGAAGGCGCGGGCGAGAACGACAATGAGGAAGTGCGCGGCTGGGGCGAACCCAAAGAGTTTGCCTTTGCTCCGAAAGACCATGTCGCTATCGGTGAGGGGCTGGGCGGGCTCGATTTCGAGGCGGCTGCTGCCATGTCGGGCGCGCGTTTTGCGGTGCTGAAAGGCCAGCTTGCCCGGCTGGAGCGTGCCCTCGCAGCCTTCATGCTGGACATGCATACGACCGAGCATGGCTATTCGGAAACGAGCGTACCACTGCTGGTGCGTGACGAGGCCATGTTCGGGACGGGCCAGCTGCCGAAGTTTGGCGAGGATCTGTTTGTCGCTAGAACTACGGACTGGGACAAGGTAGCGGAGCGGCAAAGTGAAATGTCGCGAGAAATTGCAAGCGAATACACAGACAGAAACTACGATATGCTCATGAAATTATACGAGCATGTGGAAGGTGATAATCGAAAAGAGGTTTTCCTTGAGTTTCTGGAGGGCCTCGGAAAGCATTTGGGTCAACAAGCGGTTCCGAACTTACTTACTCAAATAGAAAACGGCGAATTCGACAGTAGCCACTATCTCATCCCGACCGCCGAAGTCTCGCTGACCAATCTGGTGCGCGACGCGATCCATGCTGAAAGCGCTTTCCCTATGCGCCTGACGGCGCATACGCCCTGTTTCCGCTCCGAGGCCGGCGCGGCGGGGCGGGATACACGCGGGCTGATGCGCATGCACCAGTTCTACAAGGTGGAGCTGGTCTCCATCGTGAAGCCCGAAGAGAGCGAGGAAGAGCTGGAGCGCATGACGGGCTGCGCCGAAGCGGTGCTGCGCGCGCTCGAACTGCCCTACCGCGTCATGCTGCTGTGTGCCGGCGATATGGGCTTTGGCGCCCGCAAGACCTACGACCTCGAGGTCTGGCTGCCCAGCCAGAACACCTATCGCGAGATTTCGTCCTGCTCGAATTGCGGGGATTTCCAGGCCCGCCGCATGGAGGCCCGCTTCAAGCGGGAGGGCGAGAAGAAGCCGGAATATCTCCACACGCTGAACGGTTCGGGCGTGGCTGTCGGCCGCGCGCTTCTGGCAGTTCTGGAAAATCACCAGAATGAGGATGGCTCGGTGACCATTCCGGCGGCGCTGCGTCCCTATATGGGCGGTATCGAGGTGCTGAAGGCATGAGCAAGCTCTTCACTGGCGATAATCCGCGCATCCTCATCACCAATGATGACGGCATCCGTGCGCCCGGCCTGAAAGTGCTGCGTGCAATCGCCGAGACGATCTCTGATGATGTCTGGGTGGTGGCACCGGCCGAGGAACAGTCCGGCATGAGCCGCGCGCTTTCGCTGAACTCGCCGCTTCGCGCCCGCCGCGTCGCGGACAAGCGCTATGCGGTCACCGGTACGCCGGCAGACTGCGTACTGATGGCGATCAATGACATTATCGAGGGCAAGGAGCCCGATCTGGTGCTGTCCGGCGTCAACCGGGGCCAGAACATTGCCGAGGACGTGACCGTGTCGGGCACGGTGGCGGGTGCCATGCAAGGCCGCCAGATGGGCATTCCCTCGATCGCTTTCTCGCAGGCCTACGGCTTTTCAGGCCGTGACACGATAAAGTGGCAGACGGCTAGCGCGTTTGGTCCGGTCATCCTGAAAAAGCTGCTCGAAGAGCGCTGGTCGGAAAATGTCGTGATGAACGTCAACTTCCCCGACCGCGAGCCGGAAGATGTCCACGACATCGAGGTGACGGTGCAGGGCATGCGTGACCAGCACAATATCAAGACCGTGCGCCGCGAGGATTTGCGCGGTCAGGCCTATTACTGGATCGGGTTCGAGGGACGCCCGTCCACCCCGGCGGTCGGCACCGATCTGCGGGCCATCTATGAGGGGCGGATTTCCATTACGCCGCTGCATCTGGACCTGACCCACCATGCCACGCGCGACCGCCTGGCCGAGCATCTGGGCGGTCCGGTGGACGCGCCAGACGCGAGCTGAGGCCAGCCATGAGCGGGGGCTTTGACACGCGCGTCATCGAGCTGGTCATGGCCCTGCGCAATGCCGGTGTGCGTGACAAGCAGGTGCTCGCCGCGATGGAGCGCACCCCGCGCGGCGTCTTCGTTCCGGAGAGCTTTGCAGATCAGGCCTATGAGAACCGGCCGCTTCCCATTGATTGTGGCCAGACCATCTCCCAGCCCCTCATCGTCGCGCTGATGACGCAGGCTCTGGAAGTGACAGACCGGTGCAAGGTGCTCGAGATCGGCACCGGGTCGGGCTATCAGGCCGCTGTGCTCTCGCGCCTGTGCCGCCGGGTCTACACAATCGAGCGCTATCGCACGCTGAGCCAGGAGGCAGTCAGACGCTTCGAGGCCTTGCGCCTGACCAATATCGTGACCCGCATCGGGGACGGTACGAAAGGCTGGCCCGAACAGGCACCCTTTGACCGCATCATCGTCACGGCCGCCGCGCCGCAGCGCCCCGATGGCCTCCTCGCCCAGCTGCGTGAAGGGGGTGTGTGCATCGCTCCGGTGCAGAACGGCCCGGTACAGACGCTCGTCCGCTACCGGGTGCAGCCGGACGGGATTTTCGAGGAACCTTTGCTCGATGTGCGTTTTGTCCCTCTGGTTGAAGGTGTCGCGCGGTCTCTCTGACGCGTAAACGTGAAGACGGCCGCGCTTGACGCCAGCGGCCCCAGCCCTGATCCTTGTTCGTGGGGCTGGTTCGCGAATTTCAGGGAGATATCCATATGAAACACCGCATGCTTTCCACCGGCCTGATGGCCAGTCTTGCGCTTGGCGCGACGGCCTTTGCCGCCTCTGCGCAAGAAGAAATGTCCGAAGCCGCAGCCGAGCGCCTTGCCGGCTATGAGCGTACGGGCGAGACCCGCACCTGTATCGGCCTGACGCGTGTGCGCTCGATCCAGCCGCTCGACGACCGGCACTTCCTGGTCGAGATGCGCAATGGCGACATGTTCCTGAACGTCGTCAACGGGCGCTGCACCAGTGCGGCCAGCTCGCACACCTACCTGCAATACTCGGTTCCAGGCTCGCAGCTCTGCCGCAACGAGATCGTGAACGTGATTGATAGCGGTGGTTCGGGGCATCTGGCCGGCAGCTGCGGGCTTGGCAGCTTTGAAAGCCTGACGCCGGTGCAGGACGGTGACAGCGCCTCGCGCTGATGCGTCTGATCGTGGCTAACGCGTGATTAACGCTCCCGCGCCATGATGCGCGCTGGTACCGGACGGTACGGCAGGATTGGCGATTGATGATCACGCAGGCGTTTCGGTTGGCAGCTCTTGCGGCGCTGAGTGCGTCGCTGGTTGCCTGTGCCTCGCGGCCAGAGCCGATACGCCAGAACGGATCAGCCCCGTCATCGTCCTCTGTTTCGTCCGGTCAGGCGGCCGGTTGCGGCGCTCGCTATACCGTGCGGCGCGGCGACACGCTGAGCGGCATCGCCGAGCGGTGCGGTGTGCGCTGGCTCGATCTCGCCGCCGAGAACAATATCGCCGCGCCCTATACCTTGCGGGACGGGCAGGTGCTGGTGATGCCCGGCGGCGCGCGCACCTATGTCGTCCAGCGCGGTGACAATCTCTACCGGATCGCCGTCAGTCACGGGATGAGCCTGCAGGAACTGGCCTCGATCAACGGTATCCCCGCGCCCTACACCATTCACCCGGGCCAGGAATTGCAGCTTTCCGGCTCGGCTCGCCCGGTGCAGGTGGCGGCGAACAACCCGCCGGTGCCGAGCCAGCGCCCGGCCCAGCAGACACCCTCCACAACACCGCCTGCATCGACACCTGCGCCGGTATCACGTCCCGCTGCCGGGGCGCCGCAATTCCGCTGGCCGCATGACGGGCAGGTCGTCGCCAATTTCGGCGCCCAGCCCGGCGGACGGCGCAATGACGGTATCCGCATCGCGGCCAATGTCGGCGAGCCGGTGCGCGCCGCTGCTGCGGGCGAGGTGGTCTATGCCGGCAATGAGCTTCAGGGCTATGGCGAGCTAGTACTCCTGCGCCATGGTGACTGGGTGACCGCCTATGCCCACAACTCGGTACTGCGCGTATCTGTCGGCCAGCAGGTGGAGGCAGGGGCCGTCATCGCGGAAGCTGGGTCGTCCGGCTCTGCCAACCGGGTCCAGGTGCATTTCGAGATCCGGCGCGGGGTCACGCCCGTCAACCCCATGGAATACCTGCCGCGCCGCTGATAGGCGGCCTTCGTGCGGCAACTGAGCACGGAACGCCGATGCGAGTTGCGCCTTTGGCGCGCGTGGATATAGTCCCGCGCAAATTCCCCTTGCCTTTAAGGACGTGACACGATGCCCGCTTTTCTTGACTCCGTAACGCTTGCTGCTGCCGGTGGTGGCGGCGGGATGACCGCTCTGCTGATCCAGCTCTTTCCGTTCATCCTGATCTTTGTCGTCTTTTATTTCCTGCTGATCCGTCCGCAGCAACAACGCGTCAAGAAGCACCGCGAAATGGTGGAATCGCTGCGCCGCGGCGATGAAGTCGTGACCGCGGGTGGCCTAATCGGCAAGGTGACGCGTGTGGCCGACAGCGAGCTGACGGTCGAGCTGGCGCAAGGCGTGCGCGTGAAAGTGCTGCGTCATACGATTTCGGAAGTGCGTGCGCGCACCGAGCCGTCGCGCTCGCGCCGTGACGAGGAAGACACGGACGACAGCCAAGAGGATGCGCGCAGCTAGCGCGCCGCGCGGCTGCGTCCTATCTGCTTCCTGCCATGCTTTATTTTGCCCGCTGGAAAATCGCCCTGATCCTTGGAACCATCCTTCTCGGGGTGTTGTTCCTTCTGCCGAACTTCGTGCCGGAGAGCACGCGCTACGGCCCGGACGGAGAGCCGCAAGGCGTCTGGTCGACCTTGCCGAGCGATACGCTCAATCTCGGTCTCGACCTGCGTGGCGGTTCTCACCTGGTCTTCCAGGTCGACATGGAAGAGGTGCGCGCTGAACGCCTTGTGCGTCTGAGCGATGATGTGCGCACGGTGCTGCGCAATCAGCCGGCCATCCTGACGGCCGCACCTGCCGTAATCGAGAACCAGGTCGTCGTGCGGCTCTCGCGCCCCGATGACATGGAGGCAGCGCTGCGCCGCCTGCGCGAGATCAACGAGCCGGTCTCCAACTCTTTCGGTCAGGCCAGCATGGACGACACGCTCTCCATCGAGCCTGATGAGGACGGCCGCACGATCCGCGTCGGCATCACCGAGGCAGCTCTTGAAGAAATCCAGCGCCGCACCGTCACCCAGTCGGTCGAGGTCATCCGCCGCCGTATCGACGGCACGGGTACGACCGAGCCCACAATCGTGCGTCAGGGCGAGGACCGCGTCCTTGTGCAGGTGCCGGGCGAAAGCGATCCGCAGCGCATTATCGAGATTGTCGGCACCACGGCGCGCATGACCTTCCACATGGTGGAAGCCAATGTCGATCCGGGCTTTGACGGGCAGGGGCGCACACCGCCGGGTGTCATCATCCTGCCGCAAGAAGACCCCAACGAGCCATTCCTCGCCGTTCAGCGCCGCGCGCTGGTGACCGGCGAGCAACTCGTCAATGCCGCGCAAGGGTTCAACGAAGGCGGGCAGCCTTCGGTCAATTTCCGCTTCAACACGTCCGGCGCACGCGCGTTTGGTGACGCAACGGCGGCCAATGTCGGCCGGCGTTTTGCCATCGTGCTCGACGATGTGATCATTTCCGCGCCGCGCATACGCTCGCCCATCATGGGCGGCTCGGGCATGATTGATGGCGGCTTCACCGTCCAGTCAGCGTCAGACCTTGCCAACATGCTCAATGCCGGTGCGCTGCCTGCGCGCCTGACGCCGGTCGAACAGCGTTCGGTGAGTGCAGGCCTCGGTCAGGACTCCATCGAGCGCGGCCAGACCGCGATCATTATCGGCTTCAGCCTGGTGATCGTGTTCATGCTGCTGGCCTACGGCTTCTTCGGCGTGGCCTCCACGCTGGCACTGATCGTCAATATCTGCCTTCTGATGGGCGGGCTTTCAGGCCTGCAGGCGACACTGACCTTGCCGGGTATTGCCGGTATCGTGCTGACCATTGGCATGGCGGTGGACGCCAACGTGCTGATTTTCGAGCGGATACGCGAGGAATACCGGTCCGGGCGCACCGTTACCAACGCCATTGAGAACGGCTACCAGCATGCCCAGTCGGCCATTCTGGACGCCAACGTGACCACCTTCATCGCGGCGGCAGTGCTCTACATGATGGGTGCCGGACCGGTGCGCGGCTTTGCTGTCACGCTTGGCATCGGCATCGTGACCTCCGTCTTCACCGCCTTCGTCTTCTCACGGCTCCTGCTGGCAGGCTGGCTGCGCCTTGCCAGGCCCAAGACCTTGCCGATGTAGGCGGGAGAGAGAACCATGAACCTTTCCACTTTCGCCCTAGTCCGCCTGCTGCCCGATGAGACCCATATCGGTTTCATCCGGATGCGTACCGGCGCCTTTGTGCTCTCGCTTGCCCTTGTGCTGGGCTCGGTTGCGGCCTTCTTCACGCTGGGCCTCAATCTCGGCATTGATTTCCGGGGTGGCACTGCCATCGAGATCAGCACTGAAGGCCCTGCCGACATTGCACTGATCCGCGAGGTTGTTACCGAGGCCGTGCCGGGCGACGTACAGGTGCAGGGCTTTGGCACCGAGTCCGATGTGCTGATCCGTGTCGGCGAGATTGATCCGGAAGTAATCAATGCGCTCGAGGGCTTTGAGGCGCTTGATGCCGCCCAGGCCCAGCAGGCCGTACAACGCCTTGTCACCTCCGCCCTGACCGAAGCCATCCCGGATGTGAGCTTCGAGCGTATGGAAGTGATCAGCCCGCAGGTTTCTGACGAGCTGCGCGTTGCGGGCACCACGGCGGTGCTGGTCTCGCTCTTCCTGATGCTGGTCTATATCTGGCTGCGCTTTGAATGGCAGTACTCGGTCGGCGCGGTGCTGGCACTGGCGCACGACGTCATCGTGACCATCGGTTTCTTTGCGGTCACGCAACTCCAGTTCAACCTGCCGACCATCGCAGCCATCCTCACGATCGTCGGTTACTCGATGAACGACACGGTTGTGGTCTATGACCGCATCCGCGAGATGTTCCGCAAGTACAAGTCCCAGCCCACCGCCCAAGTGCTCGACATGGCGATCAACGAGACCCTGTCGCGCACGATCCTTACCTCGGGCACGACGCTGGTTGCACTCATCGCCATGGCCATCATGGGCGGCGCAGCGCTGGAGAGCTTTGCTCTCGCCCTCATCTGGGGTGTGGTGATCGGTACCTATTCCTCGATCTTTGTTGCCGCTCCGCTGCTCACCGTCACCGGTGTGCGCCGCGATACCGGGGATCAGGAAAGCTAGACGCCGCGTGCTAGCAGGTCTCCCCACCCGCCCGGGCGAGACCTGCGCACAGCGCCGCAGCGCCCTCTGCATCGCCTGAACTTTCGAGCAATTGTGCAAGTTCGCGGACTGCATCCGCGTTCAGCGGATCGCGTGCCAGCACGCGCCGGTACCAGAGCGCGCTCTGCGCTGTCTCGCCATTCTCCGCCATGGCCCGCGCGACCGCCAGGCCTGTCGTGCTGTGCCAGGGGCGGATTGCCACCGGATCATCGCCATAGCGCCGTTCCATGGCTAGCCAGGCTTGAGCGAGGTAGGGCGTTGCCTCCGCCTCGCGGTCTGTCAGGCGGTAGAGTTCCGACATGTTGAGCAAACTTCCCCAGTCATCGGGATCAATGACGAGGGCGCGCTCATAGGCCTGTTCAGCATCCTCAAAGTCCCGCCGCGCCGCCAGCGCCAGACCGAGCGCGCGCCACCCCCGCGCAAGGTGGGGATCGGCTTCAGTCGCTTCACGCGCCAGTGCCACAGCGTCGTCCAGCCGATTGCGGGCGGTATCAGTGTCTGTCCATCCGCCAGAGAGCGCCTGGCTGAGTGAGGTCCGGCCTGTTGTGTCCCCTGCGGCACCTTCAAAGCGGATGACAGATTGCGTCATCGTGTTGGCGAGGCCCGCAAGTGCGGCGGCGTTGGCCGGTTCCTCTGCCAGGATTGCTTCGTAAAGGCGGCGGGCGGCGGCGTTGTCGCTGCTGGTGTACTGGGCATAGAACCCGTCTGCCCGCTCCAGCCTTGCGGCGCTTGCGCCTATCGGCGGCTCATCACCATCGCTGCCGACGGCCTGCCACAAGGCGAAGCCGGCCACGAGAACGGCCAGGATGGCAGAGCCGCCACCGGCAAGCGCCGCAATCCTGTAATCGCGAACCGGCGCATCGTTTGACTGAGGCCATGTGACCGGGGCAATCAGCCGGTAGCCGCGCTTGGGCACCGTCTCGATAAAGCGGGGATTGCGGGCATCGTCGCCGAGCGCCTTCCTCAGCTTGAAGATGCTGCGGCTGAGTGCGTCCTCATTGACATGGACCTGCCCCCACACCGCGGCAGCAATGTCCTCGCGCGACAGGACTTCGCCGGCGCGCGCGGCAAACAGCATCAGCAGGTCCATCACGCGTGCCTCGACCTCGCGCTCCACGCCCGGCGCATACAGCCGGTTCGCGCCTGCATCGACACTCCACTCACCGATAATGACGGAAACTGCGTGCATGGCCTTGTCTGGCTGGCGGAGAGAAAAAGGTCAGAACTTCAGGAGTCCCAGGTCATGGCTTTTCACCACGGTGTGCGCTCCGGGTAAAGGCGGCGGCGAGGATGCCATCCCCGCTCGTCTACGTTATCCCGTTGTTGAAAGGACCCTGATGCGCTCTCTCCTGACCCTCTCTTTGCTGGCCTTGCTGGCGGCCAGCGCCTGTGCCCGCACCAGTGACGACACCCTGCTGAACCCACAGGAGGCTCGGGCCGATCTCGAACGGCTCTACACCGGTCTGCAATCGGCCAATGCCGACCTATTTGCCCTGACGCCGCGCGACGTGTTCGAGGCGCGCTTCGCCGAATTGCACGCCAGCTACGATGAGCCGGTGACGCGGGCGCAGTTTCATCGCGACGCGCAGCGCTTTGCCGCGCTGGCCCGGCAGGCCCATACCCGCATCGAAGGCCTCAACCCTGACTGGCCGGCACTGGTGGCGGCGGGTGGCCCGGTCTTTCCCTTGCGCTTTGGCGTGCATGCAGGTGAGGTGATTGTCACGGCTGCGCCGCAAGATAGCGGCGTGGTGGCAGGGGACAGGCTACTCAGCCTTGATGGCGAGCCGAATCCGGTCTGGCTTGCCCGCCTGGTGCGCAATATCGCCGCCGAAACGCCTGCCTTTGCCTATGGCCAGCTGTCGCTGGGCGAGCCCTATTATATCTGGCTGGAATACGGCGCGCCGGAGAGCTTCGATGTGGAAATCGGGCGCGATGGCGAACGCCTTTCACTGACGCTCAATGCCATCTCGCTTCAGGCCCTGTCTGCGCTCGAGCCAGCACAAGCGGCCTTCTCGCTCGCCGGGCGGGAGGCGCGGATGCTGACGCCGCAAATCGCCTATCTGCGCCCCGGCGATTTCTACAATATCGAAGCAGAAACCTCGGCCGACCAGTACGATCCTCAAGCGCTTGCTGTCTATCGCGGGTTCATCGACGGCGCCTTTGAAGGCTTCATCGCCAGCGGCGCCACAGACCTCGTTCTGGATCTGCGCGATAACGGGGGCGGGGATGCGTCCTTCTCCGATCCGGTAGTCGCCTGGTTTGCGGACCGGCCCTTCCGCTTCGCATCCGATTTCCGCGTCCGCGTCAGCCCGGAAACTATCGCCGCCAATCAGGCCCAGCTGGAGGCGATGGAAGATGCCACTGGCTCCATGCGCGAACGATATGCAGAGATTTTCGCCCGGCACGAGGCTGGCGAGATGGTGTCCATCGATCTGCCCTATACGCAGCCGCGCGAAGGACAACGCTTTGAGGGCCGTGTGCATGTGCTCGTCAATCGCAACAGCTATTCCAACGCGGTGACCGTGGCGGCCCTGATCCAGGATTACGGCTTTGGTACCGTCTATGGCGAGACGACGCTCGACATGGCGACGACCTATGGCGCGATGGAGCATTTCACCTTGCCCCACTCCGGCTTTCTGGTCGCCTATCCCAAGGCCCTGATCGTGCGGCCCGGCGGGGTGGAGCATCCCCATCCTCTGCAACCTGATGTGACCTTGCCGGCGCCAGCCGTGCGCGGCGAAGCCGACCTCATGCTGGATGCCTTGCTGGACAGGCTTGCCGACTAGCGCCAGGTCCTTCCCATGAAAAAAGCCCCCGGTGACGTGCCGGGGGCTTTTTGCTGGCAGTTGCGGACCAGCCTATTCGTTGACCACCGCAGGCATGAGCTGGCGGAAGATCGCACGCGCGCCTTGCGGCGGCGTGGTGGCGGAGGGTTGCTCCTGCGCGAGGATGAGAGCGACAACACCGGTCGACGGGCTGACGAAGAAGTCGGTATCGAAATACCCGCCCCAGCCGAAATCTGCCGGATACCCGGACGCGGCTGATCCCTGTCCTTCGTAGACGACGCCTACCGAGTAGCCGAAACCGAGATTGCCCGCAGTCATGGAGGCTGGCATGCGG
>NZ_JBQLZR010000172.1:0-3001 GCF_052168375.1 Glycocaulis sp. | reverse complement strand
AGACCTATCTGCTGATGCGCGCACAGACCCTCGGCGAATACGAAGCGGCGATGGAAATGCTCGCCATGGGCAATACCAACCGGGTCGTGGGCGATTCCACCGGCCGGATCGCCCGTTACTATAATGCCCGCATGCCGGTCAGGCTGGATGAGCCGGGGCTGGACTGGCGAGGCATACTGCCCGGCGATCGCTCCGATCTGGTCTGGAGCGGGTTTGCCCCGTTTGACGCCCTGCCGCACATGGTCGACCCGCAGGCCGGCTATGTCGTTGACGCCAACCACACGCCGTTTCGCGTTACATTAACGGACGAAGATCCGCGCGAAGAGGACTTCCCGCGCACGTTCGGCATAGAGACGCACATGACCAATCGGGGTCTCGTCGCGACTACCGCGCTTGCTGCGCTGGAGACGATCAGCCGGGACGAACTTCTGGCGATCAAGTGGGATCACTCTTTCCACCCGGACAGCCAGGCGATGCAGTTGCGCGCCGAACTTCTGGCCATGGACTGGAGCGATGATCCGGTGATGGCCGAAGCGCTGGAGATCATCGAAGCGTGGGACGGACGGGCCGATTTCGACAACCGGAATGCGGCGCTCTCGCTCCTGACCTATCAGCCGGTTGGCACGGCCCGCGCAGCAGGCCGGGCCGGTCCGCCGCTTGATGAGGCGTTCCGCGACGCGGCAGCCTATCTCGCCGAACATCACGGACGCCTCGATCCGCTCTGGAGCGAGGTCAATTTCATCAAGCGCGGCGATGTGGCCGTACCGCTGCAAGGCGGGCCGGACACGCTGCGCGCGGTCTACGGCCAGCGCGACGGGGATGGCACGTTGCGCATGGTGGCGGGCGACGGGCTTGTAATGCTTGCCGAATGGGACCGGGAGGGCGAGCTGTCGCTCTGGGCGGTTCACCATTTCGGTTCTTCGAACCGGCCAGGTGATCCCCATTACACCAGCCAGATGCAGGATTTTGCGGACGAGGAGATGCGCCGCGTGCCGATGACGCTTGAAGCGGTGCGCGACAGCGCGGTGGAGGCCTACCGGCCGGGCGAGCGGGGGTAGGGGCGCGAAATGCTTTTCCCTCGTCCTTCGAGACGCTCATTTCATTCGCCCTCGGGATGAGGAAAAAGCATTGCCCCTCATGCTGAGGAGCGCAAAGCGCGTCTCGAAGCACCAGGGGCAATGCCGCCCATTTCCCCGCAAGACAAACACCGCCCCCGTGCGTTAACCTTGCCGGCAAAACATCAGGGGAGGGTCTCATGTTCCGGGTCATTCTGATTGCGTTCGCACTGGTTATTCTCATCGCGATCGGGCGCATTGCCTGGATGATTGTGCCGGCTTCCGGGGCGCTGACCCCGCATGAACCGAGACTCGCGGACCGCTGCGAAGTGCTGGAGGTGGCGCCCGGGACCGAGGACGTCACCATTCACCCTGAAGCAGGCATTGCCTTTGTCTCTGCCGCTGACCGGCGGTCGGAAAATCCGGAAACAGGCGGCATCTGGACGTTCGACATGGCCGACCCCTTCCAGACCCTGCGCTATGCCAGCGTCGACGGGCCGGAGGATTTCCAGCCGCACGGCATCAGCCTCTGGCGCGGTGAGGATGGCCGTCAGCGGCTCTTCGTGATCAACCACCCGCTGGCCGGTGGCCACACGGTGGAGGTTTTCGAGGTGGATGAAGACTGGCGTCTCTTCCACGCCGAGACGATCACCTATCCCGAACTTTCCTCGCCCAACGACATCGTGGCGGTTGGCCCCGACCAGTTCTACGCAACGAACGATTCCCGCTACGATTCCGGTCTGATGATGCAGCTCGAAGCCTATTTCGGCCTGCCGCTGGCCAGCGTCAGCTATTATGACGGCGAGGCCGGGCGCATTGCCGCTGGCGGGCTGGTCTATGCCAATGGCATCAATGTGTCGGCCGATGGTGCCACGCTTTACGTCTCGGAATTCCTCGGACGCAGCGTCAATGTGTATGAGCGCAATACGGAAACCGGCGCGCTCATTCACCGCCGCTCGATCCCGGTGCGCACCGGGGCCGACAATATCGAAATGGACGAAAGCGGGCATTTGTGGATCGGGGCCCATGCGCGCGTGTTTGATTTCCTGTCGCACTCGCAGGACGAGACCGCTATTGCCCCCTCCCATGTCATCCGCGTCGATCCGGCGACCGGACAGGTGGTGACCGTGCTCTACACCGACGGTGAGGAGCTGAGCGGATCGAGCGTCGGGGCGCCCTATGGCTACCAGTTCGTCGTGGGGGCCGTGTTCGATTCCGAGGTGCTGATCTGCCCGCGCGGCTAGGCTTCATGCCGATTTGGGCTTCACACGGGCCGTGCGCGCTCTAACCTCCTTTGAATAACCGACGGGCAAAGCCCGCGATATTCAGGGGAGGAACTGCCTTGGCCAATGCCAGCCCGCCACCGGGTATGCCGGTGACCCAGCCGCTTGCACCCAGCGCCCGACGCTATGCCGTTGGCATGCTGCTGGTCATCTACATCTTCAATTTCCTCGACCGGCAGATCGTCAATATCCTCGCCGAGCCGATCAAGCTGGAGCTGGGCGTTGCCGACTGGCAGCTCGGAATGCTGACTGGCCTAGCCTTTGCGCTGTTCTATACCGTGCTTGGCATCCCGATTGCGCGCTACGCGGAAAAGGCCGACCGGGTGAAGATCATCTCGGCGGCGGTCGGCGTGTGGAGCCTCTTCACGATTGCCTGCGGGCTTGCCGGGAATTTCATTCAGCTCTTGCTGGCCCGTATCGGTGTCGGTGTTGGCGAGGCAGGTTGTTCGCCGCCTGCCCACTCGCTCATCACAGACTACACCCCCAAGGAGGAGCGTGCCTCGGCGCTTGCCTTCTACTCCATGGGCATTCCGCTCGGCTCCCTCGCCGGGATGGCACTGGGCGGACTGATCGCCGATGCCTATGGCTGGCGGATGGCTTTCTTCGTTGCCGGTGCGCCGGGCATCATCCTGGCCGTCATGGCCTTCCTGACGCTGCCTGAGA
>NZ_JBQLZR010000171.1:0-15887 GCF_052168375.1 Glycocaulis sp. | reverse complement strand
GCCATGTTGCCGGCGCCGAAGATACACAAGGCCGCCAGAACGCCTATGGCGGGCCATGGCAGCCATTCGGGCAATTCGCCTCCCCGCGGAACATAGCCGCCGGTCGAAACCGCAGAGAGTGCAAGGCTCAGCGCCTCGAACGTGCTCGCACCGGCGAATGCAAGTGCAATAAAGCCGATCACCGTCAGCGCGGAATAGACCGCGCCGAGGCGCAGAAGCGCGCGGCCCAGATTGGAAAAAAGATCACCGCTCTCGATCGTGAGAAGTGACGAGCGGCGAAGGCCTGCGCGGCGGTCATCGAGGCCCGCGAGCACGGTCACGGCGAGTACGAGCGTGGCCAGCCCGCCCAGCCATTGCAGCATGGATCGCCAGACTACCAGGCTGCGGGGCATCGAGTCTGGTTCTGTCAGGGTGGCGCCTGTTGTCGTGAGTGCAGAGACAGCTTCGAAGACCGCCTCGATCCAGCCATCAGACACCGCGCTGAAGGCCGGGGCCGCGATAAGCGGACCGGTGAGCCAGCCGAGAATGAGCAGGCGCAAGGCGGCAGGTGCGCTGACCCTCCGGTTCAGGCTGTGTGTGGCAGCAAGGCTGGCTCCGCCCAGAAAAACGCCTGTCAGGGCTGTCGTTCCAAGCCCCCGTGCAGCCTCCACTTCACCCAATGCGGTGGCATAGGCGGTAAATGGCACCGCGCACAAACCGATTGTCAGCCAGCTCCAGCCCAGGGCGCGAATTGTCCGGGGAGACGGCCGCATCGGATCAGAAATATTCCAGCGAGACGCGGAACATCTGTTCCACTTTCGGGACCGCGCCCTTCAGGGCGAAGACGATAATGCGGTCATTCGTTTCGATGGTGACGTTATCACGCCGGAAACAGACCTTCTCTCCGCGTACAAGTGCACAGACCGAGACATCCTCGGGCAGTTCCAGATCGCGCAAGGACTTGCCGATCAGGGGCGAGGTGGCGAGTGCCACGCCTTCCAGGGCCTCGGCCTGCCCATCCGCCAGTGTCTGCAGGCCGGTGATACGCCCGCGCCGGATATGCTGGAGAATGGTCGACACGGTAACGCCGCGCGGATCGATCATGATGTCGATGCCGAGCTCTTTGCGGACATCTTTCAGGCCCGGCTCGTTGACGAGGCAGAGCGTGCGCTGCGCACCCTCGCGTTTGGCCATGACAGCCGAGAGCAGGTTTACCTTGTCGTCATTGGTCAGGCAGATGGCGAGTTCGGCATCCTCCACCCCTGCTTCCCGCAGGAGCCGACGGTCGAGGCCGTCACCATGCAGCACAACCGTGCGCTGGAGATTATCGGCGGCCTGTTCGGCCTTGGTCTTGTCAGCTTCGATGATGCGTACCCGAACCCCGGCCATGCGTTCGAGGGCACGGGCGACATAAACGCCGATATTGCCGGCGCCAATAATGACAACACGCCGGGCGCGCTGAACCTGGTGGCCAAACACGTCGAGAACACGGGGAACATGCGGACCGGCGACGGCGACATAGGCGTCATCGCCTACGCTCAGCGGATCGCGTTCTTCCGGGATGAAAACCGAGTTTTCGCGGCGGACACCCACAACATCCATCCCCAGATCGGGAAACAGTTCGCGCAAATGGTCGCGATTGGTGCCTGCAATGGGAGAGCCTTCATCGACACGCAGCCCCAGCACTTGCAGCCGGTTATTGGCAAAGGGTGCGGTTGCGGAGGCGCCGGGCGTTTCCAGCCGCTGCAGTATGGACCGGCTCACCTCCAGCTCCGGCGAAATCGTCACATCGATCGGCAGGGCGCCGCGCGCAAACAGATCGCGCCAGGACTTGGCCAGATAGCTCTGTGCGCGCACACGGGCGATTTTCAGCGGCGTATCAAACAGCGAATGGGCGACCTGGCAGGCGACCATGTTGGTTTCGTCAGAATAGGTCACGGCGACAAGCAGATCGGCATCAGCGATACCGGCCCGCTCAAGCGTGTCGGGGTGAGAGCCGTGGCCCACTACGCCGCGCACATCGAGATCGGTCGTGACCCTGTCGATCAGGGTCTGTGACCAGTCGACCACGGTAACCGAATTGCCCTCGGCCGCGAGCTCACGCGCAATGCCGTAGCCGACCCGCCCTGCCCCGCAAACGACCGCCTTCATGCGCCATCACCCGAAGCAGTTGACGGCTCGTCACCGTCATCGTTTCGGTCGGTGCCGCCAACGCCGAGGCTCTTCAGCTTGCGATGGAGCGCCGAGCGTTCCATACCGATGAAAGAGGCGGTCCGCGAGATGTTGCCTCCAAACCGGCTGATCTGCGCCTTGAGGTATTCCCGTTCGAAATTCTCACGGGCATCGCGCAGAGGCAGCGCGATCATGCGCTCGGTGTCGAGACCGCCAGGGCCGGCATCGCGCCCGACAACCTCGGACGGCAGGGCATCAAGGGTGATCGCCTCTGCCGGATCACCGGTCGCCAGGATCAGAACACGCTCCACATTATTGCGAAGCTGGCGGACATTGCCCGGCCAGCTATGGGCCTGCAGGGCTGCCATGGCATCCGGGCCGATCTTGCGCGGCGTCAGGCCCGACATGGCGGTGAGCCTGTCGAGGAAATGGTTCACGAGTAGCGGGATGTCTTCGCGGCGTTCAGACAGCGGCGGGACATCAACCGGTACTACGGCAAGGCGGTGATAGAGGTCTTCCCGGAAACGCCCCTGACTGATCAAGGCGCGCAAGTCGCGCGAGGTTGACGAGAGTACGCGGACATTCACCTCGACATCGACGCCGCCGCCCAGACGACGGAAACGCTGCTCGACCAGCATGCGCAGGAGCTTGCCTTGCGTGGCCAGCGGCATGTCACCGACTTCATCGAGGAAGAGCGTGCCTCCATGGGCCTGCTCCAACAGGCCGACACGTTCCACGCCGCCATCGGCGCGTTCAGCGCCAAACAGCTCCTCCTCGACCCGGTCAGGGTTCATCATGGCTGAGCTGACAGGTACGAAATTGCCAGCCGCACGCGGCGAACGGGCATGGATAAGTCGGGCTATCAGCTCCTTGCCGGAGCCGGCGGGGCCATTTATCAGAACACGTGAGTTAGCTGCTGCAACCCGTTCAATAGTCTGGCGAAGCTGATTTGCGGCTGTAGATCTTCCGATCAGCTCGTTATGCATTTCGGTCCGGGCGCGCAGTTCGGCGACTTCGCGGCGCAACTGGCTCGCCTCCAGCGCCCGGGCAACCGTCAGCAAGAGCTTGTCGGACTTGAACGGCTTCTCGATGAAATCATAGGCACCCTTGCGGATCGCGGAAACGGCTGTCTCGATCGTGCCATGCCCAGAGATAACGATGACGGGAAGTCCCGGATCGGCCGCGCGTATCTCGTCCAGCAGCGCAATGCCGTCCAGGCGGCTGCCCTGCAGCCAGACATCAAGGATGGCCAGTGACGGCTTGCGTTGGCGAACGGCAGCCAGAGCCTCATCAGCATCGCCCGCATAGCGCGCCGTATAGCCCTCATCTTCGAGGAAACCGCCGATCAGTTCGCGGATATCGGCTTCATCATCAACGACCAGAATGTCGTGTGCCATGCCTCATGCCTCTCTGGACCTTGCGGCTTCATTCGCCGCGTTTGTCGTTTCAAGCAAGGGAAAGGCCAGGCGCACGACCGCGCCCGCTTGCCCATCCTTGCGTTCATCAAGTTCAAGGCGTCCGCCATGGTCTTCCATGACGCGCCGGACAATCGCGAGCCCCAGGCCCGTGCCCTTCTCGCGGGTTGTCATGTAGGGCTCGGTCAGGCGCGCCCGGTCGGCAAACGGCCAGCCAAGTCCGTTATCGACCACCTCGACGATGGCCGTATCATCTTCAATGCGAAGCGCCACGGCGACTTCGCCGCCCTGTTTGGTGCCGTCCGCATCCAGACGGGCGAGCACGCTCTCGCCGGCATTTTTCAGGATGTTGGCAAGCGCTTGTGCGGCGAGCCTGCTGTCGCACTCGACAATGACAGGGTGGCCGGGAAGCTCTAGCGGCACCTTGATGCCGGGCGACGCCACGCGCTGGGAGAATACTGCGCCCTCCACAACGCCCGAAAGGTCGGATGCCTCCATCTTGGGTGTCGGCATGCGGGCAAAGGCGGAGAACTCATCGACCATCCGGCCTATATCGCTGACCTGCCTCACAATGGTCTCAACGCACTTGTCGAACGTCTCGGCCTGTTCGTCAGGTATGCCGGAACGGTATTTGCGCCGGATGCGCTCTGCCGAAAGCTGGATGGGGGTGAGCGGGTTCTTGATCTCGTGGGCAATGCGACGCGCAACATCGCGCCAGGCGGCGTTGCGCTGGGCAGAGACCAGCCTCGTGACATCATCAAACGTGATGACCAGTTCGCCCTCATCATCGGTGGAAGCACGCACATTTAGGTTCAGCAGTGCGCCGTCCGCGCCGGGAATGTCGATCTGGCGCTCGATCAGCACGGCGCGGGAGCGGCGCGCCTCCTCGACAATCGGAGCAAACATGCCAAGCACGCTGGCCACGGGAAGGCCGGTCATCTCTGCGGCATCGACGTCCAGCAAGGTAGCCGCAGACCGGTTGACCAGTGTAATGCGGTTTTCCGGATCGAGGCCGATCACGCCTGCGCTGACGCCGGTCAGCACTGCTTCGATGAAGTTTCGGCGGCTTTCCGATTCCGCGTTCGCTTCCAGAAGCGCGCGGCGCTGGCTGCGAAGCTGGCGCGTCATCCGGTTAAAGGCGCGCCCAAGGGCGGAGATCTCGTCATCGTCACGCTGAACCAGCACCCTTGCGTCCAGATCTCCGCGACGCACGCGCTCAGCCGCGCCGACCAGACGGGCAACGGGCGCAACGACTCGCGTCGCCGCACTCAAGGCCAGCCAGAGCGCACCGACAAGGATCAGGGCAACTGCCGCGAAATAGACGAAGATAAAGACGCGCCGCATCCCCTCCTCGCGTGCAACCGCCTGGCGGTAGGAAGCGGTGGCTTCCTCTGCGGCGGTGAGCACGCCGAGATCGACATACCAAACGACATAGAGATAGGCGTCTTCATAGGCCGGCAGGTCCATGAGAAGGCGGACGAAAGCCGGGCCGTCCTCGCGTTGTGTGGGGTCACTGACACCGATATCGCGGGACTCGGCGAACTCGAACATCAGGCGCGATGGCGCGACATAGGGCGGGGAACCTGGCGCTTCGGCGCGGGCTAGCACAGTCGATTGGCTGTCGATGACATAGGCGGCGGCAAAATTACGCCCGATGGCCTGGTTTCGCAGATACTGGGTGTAATCGATCCGGCTTTCGGTCATGGCAGCGACCGGTTCGGGATAGGAAAGATCCCCCGCCATACTGACAAGCTGAAGCTGGGCCAGGTTCAGTTCCAGAGGAGCTTGCGCCCGGCCAACTTCCGCCATCGTTTCGACCAGCGTCGTTACCCGTTCCCCGAACCAGAACTCGACGCCCCGTCCGAGGACCAGCGCCAGAAGAAGCGCCATAAGGATCGAAGGGGCGACAGCGGCGAGAGCAAACAGTGCCATGAAGCGCATGTGCAGGCGCGGCGCCGGAGTGCCGAACCGGCGCCCGAGGAAGATGCGGGCCGCCCGCACGCCCACCGCACCCGCGAGCGCGGCGATGATCAGCGATGATATCGTCAGCAGCGTGTAGAAAAGCGGACCCAGGCTGCCAATGGCACCCTGCTCGGAAACTGCGAGGACCGCGCACGCGACAACACCGGCAGCAGCAACGAGAAAGCCCGCTGCAAACAGCGACATGCGTAGTGACTGAACGCTTTGTGTTAGCCAGGAAGGCAAGTCTGGTGCGCCTGTGCTGAATTCGCCCCGTCGTGCATCGTGGACCGAGTGTGGCGAAATTTCAACGCCCAGTGTTGCGCTTATTCATCACCCCCACCGTCCATGCCCAAGGCGGCAAGCCGGCGGGCCAGCGTGTTACGGTTAAGTCCCAGAAACTGCGCGGCATCCCGGCGCACGCCGCCGCAATGAGCGAGCACGGTTTCGATCATCGCGCGGTCGACAATTGAGCCCGTATCGTTGGCAATTTCCTGGCTGTTTTCGCTTAAGCGCGACGCAACGAAGGCCCTGACCGCTTCTTCAAGCGCCGTCTGTGTTCCTGGCGTTACCGGCGCCCCCAAGGCTTCCTGCAAGGCGGCAAGACCCAGCATCCCGCGGTCGCCCTGAACCGCGAGGCGGGCAGCGGTTCGCTCAAGTTCCGCCACTTCCCCCGGCCAGGGATAGGCGTTGATGAAGCTGGCGGCATCGCGCGCGAGCGAAAAATCGCTGCGCCCGTGCTTTTTCAGAAAGTGCTCGAAAAGACGCAGGCGGTCATCGCCTCGGGTCCGCAAGGGCGGCATTTCGACATGGCCGACGGCAATTCTCTCGAATAATGCCGGGACAAGGGATTGCCGGACACTCGCAAGAGCCGTCACGTAAAGCCGGGTATCCCCAAGAGTAGTGAGTTGTTCCAGCACCAGGTCCTGGACCCCTGCGTCCCAGCGCTCGGCCCTGCGCAGCAGCAAGCCGCCGCCTCGCGCCTCGGAAAACACGTCCGGCCCTTCGCGCCGAAGCCGGTCCGGGCCAGCCTCTACAAGCGCCTTGCCCGGCTTGCCGGCCCGATGCAGCGTGCGCGCAGCGCTGGCCCTGCCCGATCCATCCGGACCCGTGAAGAGCACAGGCGCGCCTGTCTGAGAGAGCCGGGCCAGCACCCGGAAAGCGGTCTGCATGGCCGGTGACTGGCCGACAAGATCGGGGAAAGGATTGGTGCCGGAGCGCTGTTGCCCGGTCCGCTCGCCGGTCGCCAGTGCACGGCTGACCGCTTCGACGAGGTCATCAAGATCAAAGGGCTTGGGCAAATACTCATAGGCACCGCCCCGAACCGCCTGAATGGCCGTGGCAGCCGTTGTCTGGGCACTGATGACCAGCACCGGTGCATCGGGGCGGATATGCTGGAGCTCCTCAAGACGATCCAGGAAGTTCTCATCGCCCAGCAGCACGTCGGCCACCAGCAGGTCGGCATCACGCCGCCCCATGCGTTCAATGGCCGAGGCAGGCGAGGCCGTGGCCCGCACATCGAAACCGGCGCGCGTCAAGGCGCGCGAGATCACGAGACGCAATGTCTCGTCATCTTCCAGAACGAGCACACGCCGCCCGGCCGGGTTTTCCTGGTTCATGCCCCCTCCTCGCGCAGATATATGCGAAACACCGTCCGGCCTGGACGGCTTTCAAATTCGAGACCGCCGCCATGCAGTTCGGCAATGCGCGAGACCAATGCCAAGCCCAGCCCCTCGCCCGCCGGTTTGCCGGTAACGAAAGGCGAAAAGATGGACTCGCCGAGTTCCTCCGGCACGCCGGGGCCGTTGTCGGCTATGTCGACCTGAAGGCGCGCATCCGGTGCCACGCCGCCGGGCCGGGACATCCGATAGCGGGTCGTCACCTCTATCTGGCCGGACGTTTGCCCGGCGAGCGCCTCGGCAGCGTTTACAAGCAAGTTCAGGACTGCCTGCAGCACCAGATCACGATCACCGAAGGCATCGGGCAAGGACGGATCGTAATCCTCAGTCAGCGCAATACCCTTGCCGCTCGCAGCCGACATCGAGCGAAGCGCTTCGCTGACGACCTCGTTCAGGCTGAAGGGTGCAGAAGGCTGCGGGGCGATATCGCCGACCTTGCTCCAGCGCTCTGCAATGCGCAGCGCCCGGTCGAGCTCGGCCATGATGAGCGTCGCCATTTCTGCGGTTTCAGCATCATTTGAGGACGCGATAAGCTGGGCAGCACCGCGCGCGCCAGCCATCGGGTTTTTCAATTCGTGTGACAGCATGCGCCCAAAACCGGCAGCAGCATTCGCGGCGCGGTCACCGCGGGCCACCCCGCCAGCTTCCGGCCAGAGGCGGATGGCAATACAGGCGCCGTCGCCAAGGGGGGCCGCATCAATGGCGGCGCGCCTTGTATCGGAGAGCAAATCTATGCGCACATCATGCGCGAAGACGGCCCGTTCCTCGGCCATGGCCCGACGGGCGACATTCAGCGCTGCCTGCCCCCAAGGTCCCAGCGAGCCCAGCATCTCGCCTTCCAGACGGCGCGCAGAACGTTCAAGGATCGCTTCAGCGGCGGCATTTACATACGTCACCATCCCGTTTGCGTCCGTCAGCAGCACGGCGCTGGGCAGCAGATCGGCAATCTGCGCCGTGGACGGTTCAGGCTGGCTCATGCCGCGCTTCGCACCGGGGAAGCCGATTTGAGGCGCTCCAGTGCGGCAGCTGCGGCGCTCACGCTTGTTGCCTTGCACAGCAGTCCTCGCCAGTGGCGGGCCTCGTCCGGACAGTCAAAGAGGTGATCGACAAAACCGGCATAGTGTTTGCGCATGCAGCGCACGCCCAGAATTTCGCCATGCAGGCTGGCGCTGTCGCCGGTTGCCACCAGCAGTGCTTCAACGGCGGTTGCGATATCGGGTTCGCGCTCCTCACCGCCCTCCAGCAAGGCGCGGCCAATCGCGCCCGGCAGCCATGGCCGGCCGGTGGCAGCCCGTCCCACCATGACCGCATCGGCGCCTGATTGCGCCAAGGCGCGGCGCGCGTCTGCAGCGTTCGTGATGTCTCCGTTGACCACCACCGGGATCGATACGGCAGCCTTCACCGGCGCGACGGCGGCCCAGTCCGCCGTTCCGGTATAAAATTGCTGGCGGGTACGGCCATGCACGGTGACCATGGCGATGCCGGCATTTTCGGCCCGCCTGGCAAGATCTGGGGCATTGATGGTTTCGTGATCCCAGCCCAGGCGCATCTTGAGCGTTACCGGAACCGGCGAGGCTTTCACCGTCGCCTCGATCAGTTCCAGCGCATGATCGAGATCGCGCATCAGCGCCGAACCAGATAGCCCGCGCGTAACCTGACGGGCCGGACAGCCCATATTGATGTCGATGATTTCAGCCCCGGCATCGGCGGCGATGCGCGCACCGACATCCATCCATTTGGCTTCACGCCCTGCAAGCTGGATCACGCGTGGCGCAACATCGGCGTCGCCGGCCATGCGGCGGACAACGTCCGCACGGCCCTGGGCCAGCGTCTCGCACGCGACCATTTCGGATACGACAAGCCCTGCACCGAACGCCTTGGCCTGCTTGCGGATAGCATAGTCTGTCACGCCCGACATGGGCGCGAGCAGGCACGGCACATCGACACGCACTGCGCCGATGGAAAATCCGGCCGGAACGGCATTATGTGACACAACTGTCATGGGGGAGCAGATACCCCGTATGGACCCGCACCGCCAGACGCCGTATCGGTGTGTGCCCGGTTTTGGTGCCAGAGTGCTGCACGAAAGAGACCTGATGACGCCATTCAGTGCATGCATTGTCGCCGCTGGCAGCGGAACGCGCGCCGGCAGCGCAATCCCCAAACAGTTCACCATCGTTGCAGGCAAGCCGCTACTGCGCTGGTCGGCCGAGGCGTTCGCCCGGCATCCAATGTGCGCCGAGATCCTGATAGCCATTCCAGCTGGCGAGCGGGAACGGGCAGAGGCCGCGCTGGCTGGTATAGAAGCAACTCTCGTAGAAGGCGGCGCCACGCGGACACTGTCAGTACGTCGATGCGTCGAAGCGGCAACGCAGGCGCGGGTCATGGTCCATGATGCGGCCCGCCCTGCCCTGTCGGCAACTCTCATCGACCAGTTGCTGGCGGCACTGGAATCGGCGGCGGGTGCCGCGCCTGCCTTGCCAGTTCCCGACGCGCTCGCACGAAAAACTTCAAATGGTGTCGAAGCAGTTGATCGTGAAGGCCTTTACCGGGTCCAGACACCACAAGCCTTTCACCGCGATGAACTTCTGTACGCGTTCGAGGCGGGCGCAGACAC
This sequence comes from Glycocaulis sp., assembly GCF_052168375.1. Lineage (NCBI taxonomy): Bacteria > Pseudomonadati > Pseudomonadota > Alphaproteobacteria > Maricaulales > Maricaulaceae > Glycocaulis > Glycocaulis sp. The sequence goes on along the minus strand of NZ_JBQLZR010000171.1, from coordinate 6,066 downwards.
CCCGTATCCCGATGAGGTATCATTGGCGCGCGCGGCCGGACTGGCTGTGACCCTGGTTGATGGCGACGAGGCAGCTTTCAAGGTGACATATCCTGACGACTTTGCGAGGGCGGAGGCCGCTCTGGGCGGCATATCTGCCGGTTTGCCGGTCATGGGAACCGGTTATGACGTGCACAGGCTCAGCGCCGGAACGGGCCTGCATCTGTGCGGTGTCTTCATCCCGTGCGACCTCGCCCTCGTCGGCCATTCCGATGCCGATGTCGGCCTGCATGCTCTGACCGATGCGGTTCTGGGTGCGGCGGGGGCCGGCGATATCGGACTGCACTTTCCGCCGAGCGATGAACGCTGGCGCGGCGCCGACAGCGCACAGTTCCTAATACATGCCTTGCACCTTGCCCGCGAAGCAGGCATCCGGCCCGTTCATGCCGATATCACGCTGATCTGCGAACGCCCGAAAATCGGCCCGGTACGCGATGCGATGCGTGCCCGTGTGTCTGAGCTCACAGGGCTTCCCCTAGCGCGGGTCAACATAAAGGCGACGACGACCGAAAAGCTCGGCTTCACCGGACGGGGTGAAGGCATTGCCGCTCAGGCCGCCTTTACAGGGGTGCTGGCATGACCACCCTGCCCTCGACACTGGCTGGTGCCGCATCACGGCTGGTGGAACTCGCACGCAAAAAGGGCGTCAGCCTTGCCTGCGCGGAAAGCTGCACGGGCGGTCTGGTGGCTGCCGCGATCACCGAGGTGCCGGGAAGCTCAGCGGTTCTGGAGCGTGGTTTTGTCACCTATTCCAACGCTGCCAAGGCCGAGAGCCTCGGCGTGCCGGTGACTCTGATTGCCCGCCACGGCGCCGTGAGCGAAGAGGTTGCCTGCTCCATGGCAGAGGGCGCGCTTTTCCATTCCCATGCAGAAATCGCTGTCGCGATTACGGGTATTGCCGGCCCGGATGGTGGCAGCGAAGAAAAGCCCGTTGGCCTGGTCTGGTTTGCCCTTGCGCGACGGGGCGGCGCCACGCTGACAGAGCACCATGTCTTCACAGGCCTGAACCGGCACGGCGTGCGCGAAGCGGCAGCGCTGGAGGCGCTACGCCTTCTGACCGAGGCCGCCAGCTGATCCAACCTTGGGATAGCGCCGGGCGGCCTCTTCGCGGAAGCGCTCGACCAGATATCGGATGGCGCGTGAGCGGCTGGCGTCCATCAGGGCGTTGAGGACCGGATTGCGGAACCGGTAGCGGATCCAGAAATCGACCCGCGTTGAGCCATCAGGCAGCTCACCAAAGCGCCATTCATTGGCAAGATCGTGGAACGGGCCAGACAGATAGGCGACGCGGATCACTCGCTCAGGCTTGTCGAGTTGTACCCTTGTCGTGAACGACTCGCGGACAAAGCGGAACTGGACGCGTGCCTCGGCATCCAGCTCCCCCACGCCTTCGCTTACATCTTCACGAAGAACGCGCAAAGCGCTGATAAGCGGAATGAACTGGGGATAGGACCGCACGTCGCTGACGAGCGCAAACAGATCATCCGGCGCATAGGACAGGTGCAGGCTTTCGCGATGTTCCGACGTCATGAGGCGCCTCGCGGCTTCAGGCCTTGCGGCCCGCTTTGAGGCTCGCTTCGCGGGCATCGCGGAGCCGCGCGAAATCCTCTCCCGCATGATAGCTAGAGCGGGTCAGCGGCGATGCGGACACCATCAGGAAGCCTTTTGCCCGGGCGATTGTCTCATACCCCTTGAACTCGTCCGGTGTCACGAAGCGGTCGACAGCCGCGTGCTTGCGCGTCGGCTGCAGGTATTGGCCGATGGTGAGGAAGTCGATGCCGGCCGAGCGCATATCGTCCATGACCTGCATGACCTCTTCGCGGGTCTCGCCAAGACCAACCATGATGCCCGACTTCGTGAATTGCGAAGGATCACGTTCTTTCACCCGTTCCAGCAGGCGCAGGGAATGGTAATAGCGCGCGCCGGGACGGATCGAGAGATAGAGCCGCGGGACCGTTTCCAGATTGTGATTGAACACGTCAGGGCGAGCATCGATCACGACTTCCGCCGCGCCCGGCTTCCTGAGGAAGTCCGGAGTCAGAATTTCTATCGTGGTGTTCGGGTTCAGGTCGCGGATGGCACGGATGGTCTGCGCAAAGTGCTCCGCACCGCCATCCTTGAGGTCATCGCGGTCCACCGACGTGATGACCACGTGTTCGAGGCCCATCGTCGCGGTTGCTTCGGCAACACGGCGCGGCTCGTCAGTGTCGAGCGCGGACGGCATGCCGGTCTTTACATTGCAGAAGCTGCAGGCGCGCGTGCAGGTATCGCCCATGATCATGAAGGTGGCGTGCTTTTGCGCCCAGCATTCACCGATATTGGGGCAACCCGCCTCTTCACAGACCGTAACGAGATTGTTCTCGCGTACGACTTTGCGGGTCTCCGAGAACACGCCGCCCGCAGGCGCCTTGACGCGGATCCATTCCGGCTTTCGCAAGACGGGCGTATCCGGCCGCTTCTGCTTTTCCGGATGGCGCTCTGCGCGTTGCTGCTGGCGGGTATCAAACAGTGTTGTCATGGGGCGAACATGGCGCGCAAAGCGGCCCGGTTCAAGCGCTGTGAACCGGGCCGCTGTGCAAGGCTCTTATGCAGGGATGGGGCTAGATCGCGTCGCCTGCAATCCGCTCTGCCGCGACAAGGCGGGGATTGCGGTTGAACAGGGCCAGCGTCCAGGCACCCAGCCCGATGAAGAACACGATCGAACCGATCAGGAAGCCCAGCACTGGAACCACACCCAGCGCACCGATCACCGCCAGCACAAGGAAGAGCGACAGGATGCGCATGCCCAGCCCGATACCATTGCCCGACCGGTTGAAGATCAGGTCGCCCAGCACCACCGCGCCGAAGGCATAGGCCAGCACCATGATGAACGGGAAGGCGAAGAGCAGGATGATGCCGAGCGGAATACCGATGACAGTGATCGCCAGGAAGACGAAGACTGCGACCAGCAGGATCGGAAGGAAGGCGGCCAGGACGAGGCCCAGCAGGCCTGCAGCCCAGGGACGCGAGCGGAAATGGTCCGTGATACCCGACACGGCACGCGGCGAGATCAGGCAGGCGAGCATGCCCAGAACGAAGGCGGCAATACCCATGGCTGTGCCAAAGGCCCACGCAGGCGGGCCGAAATCGGACACGCGCGGACCGGCATGGACGCGGGCACCATTACCTTCGGTGAACGCTGCTTCCTCATAGCTGGTCTCGCCGAGGATTTCAGCGCCTTCGGCAATCGTGGGAGCGTTCGGGCCGCGGACCCGCAGGTCGCCCGCGATCTGGGCGCCAGGCAGAACTTCAACATTCTCCGCGTGAAGCTCCACATCACCGGCGATAGTGCCGTCGATGATGACCGTGCGGGCACGCCCCTTCAGGCGGCCTTGCGCCGTACCGGACATGCGGATTTCACTGCCTGCGAGGTCCAGATTGCCGCCGACCGAGCCATTCTCGTCGATGACGATGAGAGCGCCGCCGACAGCCAGATTGTTACCGATCCGGCCGCTGATGCGGATATCTGCACCCGCAAGGTCAGCGGATCCGGCCACATCTGAGAGGACCGAGATATTCGCACCGGCAATCGAGACATCCTGGCCAACCGTACCGCGGATGGTGATGTCACCGGCTGCGAGCTGGATGCTGCCGCCGACATCGGCGGTGATGTCCACATTACCTGCAAGGCCGCTGATATCGCCGCCGACCCGGCCGCGAAGCGTGACATCACCTGCAAGGAACTGGGCTGACCGGTCCTGGTCGAGGTCGAGATTGAGGTCTCCGCCGATATACTGGGCGTGAGCCGGCGCAGCGGCAAGCATCAGGCCGGCCAGCATGCCGAGGGAGGCAAAACGCGCTATCCAATTGCGAAACATGGGTTCAAGCCTTTCATTGAGGGCTCAGAAACTGTGAGGGGCTGGCCACTAGCGGCGGCAGCGTTCGTCACCACGGGGCGTGTATTCAAGCTGCGGTGCAGCGCCCTCTCCGGCGAAACTGACAGGCTCGAGAGCGCGAACGCTCAGCGGGCCGGTTACGCTGCCGGAAATCACCACACGCCGGGCGCAGATCGTGCCGCCCGACACTTCGCCGGTGATTTCGACGAGACCGTCCTCGTGATCGCGCCAGCGGCGGCCTTCATCAGCATAGATGTCGACGCCGCCTGCCACCGAACCGCCGATATGGGCGGTGCGGACATTGGCGTAAAGAAGCCCGCCAAGCTCGCCATCGGTTTCGAGTTCGGCCGCATTCAGGCGGACATCGCCAACAACGCGGGTGTTATCCGTAAGGCTGATATCGGCGCCATTGGCTGTAAGGCTGCCAAGCTGGCCATTGAAACGAGCGTCGGCAAAACTTCCGTCGACGTCTCCGTCAACATTGCCCTCAAGGCGAAGGTCCGCGCCGCGAACCCGCAGGTTTCCCGCGATATTGCCGCGGATCGTGATATCCGCGCCCGTGATCTCGGCATCGCCGAAAACCGAACCGGCCAGACGCACGTCCGCGCCGGTTGCGTCCAGCGAGCCGATTGAAATATCGCGAAGGGAGATGTCAGCGCCGGTAACATCAAGCTGACCGCCGACACGGCCGGACAGCGAGATGTCGGCGCCGGTCAGGCGTGCATTTCCATCTTCGTTGAGCGCAAGGCGGATATCCCCGCCTGTGATGCGGGTGCCGTCCTGTGCAGAGGTGGTAGCCGCAAGCGGAACCGGCGCACAGGCAATGAGAATGACCGCCGTTGCGGTGACGGTAGAGAGGAGGAGACGGTTTTTCATTTTTCTTACCTCTTATGATGAGGGACCAACCATATCGAAACTCGATAACATATCGAAACTCGATATGGAAGGATTTTTTTCGAAAAACGATAAATTTTTGCCGTCTGTCGTTAAACCGTGAGGGAAATTGCGGGGTTGCAGAGTGTTTTTTGGCTTCTGGTAGTGCACGCGCAAGCGCGAGCCGATCGTGCCAAAGGCCCCTGCCCCCCGCATTGTGCCGTGGCATGCCGGACCGGCCTTCCGGCCAGCGCCAGAAGGCCAAGTCCGGATTTGCAATGGTTCTAGTAGTGCAGCGCCCGTCCGTAGGCGTCGAGGACGCTTTCGTGCATCATTTCCGACAGGGTCGGATGTGCGAACACGGTATGCATGAGTTCGGCTTCGGTCGTTTCCAGCTGGCGCGCGACGACATAGCCCTGGATCAGTTCGGTCACTTCCGCGCCGATCATGTGGGCGCCGAGTAGCTCGCCGGTCTTCTTGTCGAATATCGTCTTTATAAGCCCCTGATCCTCTCCCAGCGCAATCGCCTTGCCGTTGCCGACAAAGGGGAAGCGGCCGACGCGGACCTCGTGACCACCTTCCTTCGCCTTGGCTTCAGTCAGACCGACCGAGGCAATCTGGGGATGGCAATAGGTGCAGCCTGGAATATTGGACTTGTCCATCGGATGGACATCAAGCCCGGCGATCTTCTCAACGCAGATGACGCCTTCATGGCTGGCCTTGTGGGCAAGCCAGGGCGCGCCCGTCACGTCTCCGATTGCGTAAAGGCCGGCAACTCCGGTTGCGCCATACCCGTCAGCGACGACATGACCGCGCTCGATCTTTGCTCCGAGGGCTTCAAGGCCCAGATTCTCGACATTGCCGGTAATGCCGATGGCGAGAATCACCTTCTCCACCTCGACCGTTTCGGACTTGCCGCCGGCCTTGATGGAGGCTTTCGCGCCACTACCGGTCTTTTCCAGCTTTTCCACCTGCGCGCCGGTGAGGATTTTCAGGCCCTGCTTTTCAAAGCTCTTGCGGGCGTGCTGGCTGATTTCCTCATCCTCGGCCGGGAGGATGCGGTCGACCATCTCCACCACGGTCACTTTCGACCCGAGTGTCGAGTAGAAGCTCGCAAACTCCATCCCGATGGCGCCAGAGCCGATGACAAGGATGGATTTGGGCAGCCCGTCAGGGACCATGGCTTCCTTGTAGGTCCAGATGGTCTTGCCATCAGGTTCCAGCCCGGCCGCCGGAATGGTGCGCGCGCGGGCACCTGTGGCGAGGATGACGTGCTTCG
>NZ_JBQLZR010000170.1:0-6971 GCF_052168375.1 Glycocaulis sp. | reverse complement strand
GATGCCGGACGGCTCTTCGAGGCGCGCCCAGAGGTGATGGAAGTCATCAATTTCGTGAAGGCACCGGCGGCCCGCCCCTTGTGCGGGCCTGAACAGGGCTGAGCGCCATGAGTGAAGGCTGGACACGACTGGGCCTGATTGCAGGTGGCGGTGCCTTGCCGCGCCTCGTGGCTGAGGCGTGTGCAGCCGAGGGGCGTCTTGGCTCCGTCATCGCGCTGTCCGGCTTCGCCGACCCTGCCGACTATGACCAGCCGACAGTTCGCACGATCGGGCAGTTCGGGCATGTCATCCGCGACCTGAAAGCGGCCGGATGCGACGCCGTCTGCTTCGCAGGTATTGTGACGCGTCCGGATTTTCGCAGCTTTGTGCCTGACCTTGAGGGCGCAAAACTGCTTCCCCGCCTTCTGGCGGCTGCGGTGCGCGGCGACGACGCCCTCTTGCGCGTCGTGATTGATGCTTTCGAAAGCCAGGGCTTTCAGGTCGTTGGCGCCGATACACTGTCTTCATCGCTTCTGGCGACAGAGGGGCGTATCGGCGGCGATGCTGTGATGGAGCCCCATCAGGGCGACATTGCCAAGGCCATGCAGATTGCCGCCGCGATTGGCGTCATTGATGCAGGGCAAGGGGCTGTGGTCTGCGATGGTCTGGTGCTTGCGCTGGAGGCGCAGGAAGGCACAGACGCCATGCTCCGCCGGGTTGCGGAACTGCCCGAAAACATTCGTGGGATCAAGGGCTCGCCAAGGGGCGTTCTGGCAAAGCGGCCCAAACCCCAGCAGGAGCGCCGTATCGACCTGCCGGTTGTCGGTGTCGCTACTGTGGAGCGGGCCGCTGCCGCCGGCCTTGCCGGCATCGCGGTGGAAGCGGGCGCCGCGCTTATCCTGGGGCGTGAAGCCGTTGACGAGGCTGCCCGCCGGCACGGCATTTTCGTTATCGGCATCAAGCCGGGTAGCTAGGGACGGAACACGGACCCATGCATTCAGGCAAACCTTTGCGGGTCTTCATCGTTGCGGCCGAAACATCCGGCGATCTGGTCGGCGCCGAACTTGTCAGGGCGCTGCGCGCAGAGCACCCGGCTATTGAAATCGCCGGTGTCGGCCGCGAAGCAATGGCCGCCGAAGGCATTGCCACCGACATAGACCTCTCCGCGCTTTCAGTGCTGGGCCTCTTTGACGGGCTTCGTGTCTGGCGTCTGGTCCATGAGCGGGCAGACCAGTGCGCGAGGGCGGCTGCGGCCTTTGGTGCTGATCAGGTCGTGCTGATCGATTCCTGGGGTTTCATGCTGCGCGTGGCCTGGAAGATGCGGGAAGCCTGTCCCAAGGCCCGTATCGTCAAATACATTGGCCCCCAGGCCTTTGCCACGCGGCCCGGACGTGCCAAGGCACTCGCACGCGCCGTGGACAATCTGCTCGCCATTCATCCCTTCGATCCTGAGTATTTCGAGCCGTACGGCCTGCCAACGACAGTCGTCGGCAATCCCGCGCTGGAACGCGATCTCACAGGGGACGGGGAGGGTTTCCGCAAGCGCCATGGCATAGCGCCAGAGGCCCGACTGATGCTGGTGCTGTTCGGCAGCCGCAAGGCCGAGGTAGAGCGCCTGTTCGACGATTTTGCCGATACTGCAGAGGCGCTCGTGCAGGGGCGGCCGGACTTGCGCCTTGTCACTGTGGTGGCGCCGTCGGTGGCGGAAATCGTCCGGAGCGGTCTGGCGGGCCGTACTGCACTCGACACCATGATCATTGCAGGTCCGGAGGAACGCCTCGACGCTTTTGCCGCGGCTGATGCGGCGCTCGCGTGTTCAGGGACCGTGACTCTGGAGTTGTCACGCATGGGCGTGCCTAGTGTGGTCGGTTATCGCCTGGGGCCGATAGCGTGGACCATTGCGTGGAACTTCATGCTGAAGGCGCCGTTTGTCAGCCTGGTGAATATCGCCGCCGGCAAGGAATTGCTGCCTGAACGCCTGCAAACCCGCGCGGTGCCCGAATATCTCGTGCCAGCCATGGCGGAGCTGCTTGATGACGCCGCGCACCGGGCGTCGGTTTCGGCGGAATTGAAGTCCATTACGTCAGTAATGGCCGGACATGGAGAGGGCGCGAGCGTCAATGCCGCCCGCGCCCTCCTCAAACTCGGTCCGCTTTAGCGCCTAGCGCTTGTTGACGGGCACGTACTGGCGCTCTGTGGCACCGGTGAACACCTGACGCGGACGGCCGATCTTCTGGGTCGGGTCCTCGATCATTTCAGACCATTGCGCGATCCAGCCGACGGTGCGCGCCAGCGCAAACAGCACGGTGAACATTTCGGTCGGGAAGCCCATCGCGCGAAGCGTGATGCCCGAATAGAAGTCGATGTTCGGGTAGAGCTTCTTCTCGACGAAGTACGGGTCTTCGAGCGCGATACGCTCCAGCTCCATCGCGACCTGCAGGAGCGGGTCATTCTTCACGCCCAGCTCGTCAAGCACTTCGTGGCAGGTGGTACGCATCACCTTCGCGCGCGGGTCGTAATTCTTGTACACGCGGTGGCCGAAGCCCATCAGGCGGAACGGATCGTCCTTGTCCTTGGCGCGCTTGATGAATTCAGGAATGCGGTCAACCGAGCCGATCTCCTCGAGCATGTTGAGGGCAGCCTCGTTGGCGCCGCCATGGGCCGGGCCCCAGAGCGAGGCGATGCCCGCTGCGATACACGCAAACGGATTGGCGCCCGACGAGCCGGCGAGGCGCACGGTCGAGGTCGACGCGTTCTGCTCGTGGTCGGCGTGCAGGATGAAGATGCGGTCCATCGCCCGGGCGAGCGTCGGAGAGACCTTGTAGTCCTCTGCCGGCACCGCAAAGCACATGCGCAGGAAGTTCGAGGCGTAGTCCAGATCGTTGCGCGGGCTGATGAAGGGCTGGCCGACATGATACTTGAAGGCACGCGCCGCAATGGTCGGCATCTTGGCGATCATGCGATGGCTGGCGATCGTGCGGGCTTGTGGATCGTTGATGTCGGTGGAGTCGTGATAGAAGGCGGAAAGCGCGCCGACCGTGCCGACCATCACCGCCATCGGGTGCGCATCGCGGCGGTAGCCGCGGAAGAACTGGTCGAACTGGTCATGCAGCATGGTGTGGCGGCGGATTGTCCAGTCGAACTCTTCCAGCTCCTTGGCGTTGGGCAGTTCACCGTGAAGGAGCAGGTAGGAAACCTCGATGAACGAGGAATTTTCCGCCAGCTGGTCAATAGGATAGCCGCGATAAAGCAGCACGCCTTCATCACCGTCGATATAGGTGATCTGGCTCTCGCAGCTGGCCGTCGAGGTGAAGCCAGGATCGTAGGTGAACATGCCGCTATCGCGGTAGAGCGTGCGGATGTCGATAACATCCGGGCCTACCGAACCGCCCAGTACCGGCAGCTCGATCGTCTTGCCATTCACGGTGAGCTGGGCGGAGCCCTTTTTCTCGGTCTTGTTCTTCATCGGTCCAATCCCTTCACAAAATCAGGTCTGTTCAGGCCGGGCGGGTTTGATCATCCAGCCTGGCAAGGGTTTCGTCCCGGCCCAGAAGGGCAAGGACAAGGCTCATGTCGGGCGCAGGCGCGCCACCTGTCATCACGGCGCGCAGGGGCTGGCCAACCTTGCCAAATCCAACGCTTTCGGATTCGGCAAAAGCTTTCAGCGCCTCTCCAATTCCTTCCGCCGTCCAGTCACCCAGCCCTGCAAGCACAGTACGCAACCGCGCAAGGCGTTCGATGGTTTCCGGAACCACGTGTTTGGCCGCTGCATCGTCCAGTTCGAACGGGCGCTGGCGGAGAAGGAAATAGGCCTGCACTTCCATTTCAGCGAGTGTTTTAGAACGCTCTTTCAGCATGTCCATGGCAGGCGTTAACCGTGCGTTCGCCACCGCGCCATCCACAAGTCCGTCCTGGCCTTCCAGACGGGCGGTTAGCAGCGTCAAAAGCCGGTCATTATCGGCGAGCCGCATATGGTGGTGATTGACGAAAGCCATCTTGTCGAAGTCGAGCCGGGCAGGGGCCTTGTTCAGCCCGTCGAGCGAGAAGGCCTCGACAAGTTCGCTGTCGCTGAACAATTCCTGGTCACCATGGCTCCAGCCGAGACGCGCGAGATAATTGCGAAGGCCTTCTGGCAGATAGCCCATATCGCGATAGGCCTCTGCGCCGAGAGCGCCATGACGCTTTGAGAGTTTCTTGCCGTCCGGCCCGTGGATGAGCGGTATGTGGGCAAAGACCGGCCGGTCCCAGCCCAGCGCATCGTAAAGCTGGGCCTGACGTCCGCCATTCACCAGATGGTCGTCGCCCCGGATGATATGGGTCACGCCCATATCGTGGTCATCGACTACCACCGCGAGATTATAGGTCGGGTTGCCATCGGCGCGCAGGAGGATGAGATCGTCAAACTCTTTGGCGGCCCAGCGCACCTCGCCCTGGACGGCATCGCTCAGCACCACATCAGAGTCGGGTGCGCGGAAGCGGACGGTGAACCGGCGGTCCTCGGGCGGCGTTCCGCCATCGCGCCAGGGGGAGCGCAAGGCGCGGCCCTGTGCAAAGGCTTCGGCCCGCAGGGCTTCGACCTCTTCAGGCGTGCAGTAGCAGCGGAAGGCCTTGCCCTGATCGATCAGCTCTTGTGCTACCTCACGATGTCTGTCGGCCTGTGCGAACTGGGAGATGGCGTTTCCGTCCCAGTCGAGCCCCAACCAGCGCAGACCGTCCAGAATCGCGTCAACCGCCTCTGTGGTGGAGCGTTCGCGGTCAGTATCTTCAATGCGCAGCTTGAATTGACCGCCCATCTTGCGCGCAAACAGATAGTTGAACAGCGCCGTTCTGGCCCCGCCAATATGGAGGAAGCCGGTAGGAGACGGAGCGAAACGCGTGATGATGCCGGGTCTGTTTTGCACGTGCGAGAAGTTGCTGCGCTGCGAAGGGGACGGGATGATTAGCATGTTAGGGCCCTAAAGAGATAGTCTCACCGCTGAAGTGACAACACTGGGTGGCTGCATGCGCCGGTATCTGCGCTCGCTATGGTCTTCCGTGCGCCGTGGCCGCAACCCGGTCTCCGGTGCCGAACGTGCTGTATTCATGCGGCTTGTCACGCCTTTGCTACCCTCCCGTGCGGTGCGTGCAGCCGACCTTCTTCTGTGGATGCCGGTCGCTGCGGGCCTCGGTGCTGCGATCTATATCTCCCTGGCAGTTGAGCCTCCTCCTGCGCTTGTTCCGGTGTTCTGGAGCCTCGTGGCAGCATTGCTGGCCGCGACGGTTTTCCTGCGGTCCAGACCGATGCTTCTGGCAGGGGTCTTTCTCACTGCATGCATGCTGGCAGGCCACGCACACATGCAGGCGCGAACGCTCACCCTTGTGCCCCCATTCATCGAGACGTCTGACCGGCCGGCCACCCTGACAGGCTGGGTGGAGCGGATAGAGCGGCGCGGCGCCTCGGGCCGCATATTGCTTCGGGTCGAGACGCTGGAGCAGGCAGAGGCAGCACCGTTTCGTGTTCGCATTCGCATCAACACGGAAACGCTTCGACCAGGAGATGGCATCCGGGTCACCGCCATTCTTGCTCCGCCGCGCGGACCGGCGGCAGCCGGTGGTTATGACGGTGCGCGCGCGGCCTGGTATCAGCGAATTGCGCTATCAGGTTTTGCCATCACGCGGCCGACACCCGAAGCCATTGAGGGCAACGAAGCCTTTCGCCGGTTTCTGGCCTGGCGCTGGCAGCTTGCCGATCGCATAGCCAACGCCGCAGGGCCGCAGTCCGGCGCAGTCATTGCAGCCCTGTTGACCGGCGAGCGATCGGGCGTGAGCGAGGAACAGGCAGAAGCATTGCGACTGTCGGGACTTGGCCATCTGCTGGCGATTTCCGGCATGCACATGGCTCTGCTGGCGGGCGGGATCTACTTTGCTGCCCGCTGGCTCTTTGCCGCGATCGAACCTTTCGCCCGCGCGCATGATCCCCGCCGGCCAGCTGCGCTGATCGCGCTCATCGCTGCACTTGGCTATCTCATCATTTCCGGTGGAGCCGTCTCTACCCAGCGTGCCTTCGTGATGGCCGCCGTGATGTTCTTTGCAATTCTCATCGGGCGGCGGGCCGTGTCCTTCCAGTCGCTGGCGCTGGCAGCGCTCCTCATCATCATTCTCGCGCCGCAAAGCGTCGTGGAGCCGGGCTTTCAGATGAGTTTTGCCGCTACGGCGGCGCTCATTGCCGTCTATGAGGCCTGGCAGCGCTGGCGGATGACGCGGGACATGACCGACTTTGGCTGGCTGGCCCGCTTTCAGGCGGCATTCATGGGCCTCGCTGTTACCAGCCTTGTTGCAGGCAGCGCGACAGGCCTCTTTGCAGCCTTTCACTTCCAGCGCATGGCCGCTTATGGCTTCGGGGCAAACCTGCTGGCCATGCCGGTCTTCAGCTTCTGGGTCATGCCGGCGGGGGTCGTAGGCTTACTGCTCGCCCCGTTCGGGCTACACACATTGCCCTTGCAGATCAGCGCCGCTGGCATGGACGTCGTCCTGGCGATTGCAAGCTGGACAGCCTCGCTGCCGGGAGCTGCCATGCCGGCACTGGCGCCGACCGGGCTGGTGCTGGGACTTTATGCGACCGGGTTCGCCCTTGCCACTCTTGGGCGCGGCCTGGTCAGGCTTGCAGGTGTGCCGTTCGCCGCCTCTGCGCTCGCCTTGTGGGCGCTCGCGGAGCCACCCGACATGATGATCACGTCATCGGGCGTGCTGGTGCATCGTGCGGCCGCCGGCGAGGCGGGCAGCGAGGATAGCTGGCTTGTCAGTGACCGGCGGCGCGGCCGGTTCGAGGCCAGCGTCCTGTTGCAACGTGCAGGCACGGGGCTTGATGCAGCGCCGCGCGGGGAGCAGGCCTGCGACCCGTTGGGTTGCCTGATCGTAACCCGGGAAGGCTTGCGGGTCGCCATTAGCGAACATCCCGCCTCGCTGGAGGAGGACTGCGCGAAAGCCGATCTCGTCATCGCACGCGGGTCGGT
>NZ_JBQLZR010000169.1:0-14886 GCF_052168375.1 Glycocaulis sp. | reverse complement strand
TGTGATCCAGGTCACCTTCCTGACCAGTCAGGAAGAGCTGGACCGCAAGGAAAACCGCGGCGGCCTGCAATACTTCTTCAAGAAACTGCTGCGCCAGCGCAACTAGTCGCCACGCGTGCGCTCGCGCTCCTGCCGGCTTGCGATGGAACGGTTTAGCGCGGCAAGACTGCGCCATTCGGCATGGCTGATCGAAACGCTCTGCCAGCCGCGCGCGCCTTGCTGGCCGATAACTGGCGCGAGCAGGTCTTGCAGGGCCTCGCCGTCCGGCGTCTCCAGATAGGCCTCGCGCCGGGAAAGGATCGCCGCTTCGCTGTCACGCGGATCGGATTGTGAGAGGTTCACCCCGAACCCGTCGATCGGCTCGCCTGTCTGCATGACGGACAGCATGTCGAGGCCGAGGGCGGGCAGATAGTGCGCAGGCTCGTGATAGACTGGATGGCTGATTGTCTGGTCCGGCGCGGGCAGGGGCGTGGTCGCGGGCGGCTGAAATCCTGAAAAATCCCACAGCACGCCTGCACCGCCCGGCACGCATGCCTCCACCGGCTCGCCTGCCGCTTCCAGCGCGGCAAAGCGCGCGGCCATTTCTGCACGGAAATCGAAATAGTCCTCAGCCCGCCCGGCTGCGAAGATCGCCTCCTCGTTCCAGGCATGGACCGGGTGGATATAGCCGATGACCTGCACGCCTTCGCGTGCGAGCGCCTCAAGCGTCTCGAACAGGAAGTCCATGCGCTGCAGCGAGACCCGCATGGCGCTGTAATAGGCGTGGGTCGGGACCGGCGTGTTGATGAAGCGCCGGTATTGTTCACCGGCCGGGTAAACATCCATGAAGGGCGGCTCGGGCCGCTCGCCGGTAATGTTTTCCTGCAGTGTCTGCACCGCGCGCGCGAATGTGTTGGGCGAAAGGGTGACGCGCGCCGTCGCCAGCCAGCGCCGCCCGTCCGCCAGCCGGCTGATAGGGAAGGCGGGCTTGTATTTCTCGCCGCTGGAAAACTCCGCCAGATCAAGACCGACGATGAAGCAGCGCAGACCGGCTTCGCGCCCCGCTATCGCGGCGAGATGGGCCAGTTCGAACGCGTTCGAGCCGCGTATGCCGGCATTCCAGAGGCCGCCCGGCCAGTCTTCGACCTGCATCGGAAAGCCGTCGACCGTGCGCGAGGAACCGGTGACGAAGGTGCCGACGTCAACTTGCCCGATGCCATGTCCGACCTGTACGCGCCGGCCATCCTCATGGGCGCGGGTTTTGACCGCATTGAGCCCTTCAAGGCGCGGTCCCGTCCCGGTGTCATACGGGTCGACCAGCGCATTGAACCCGGTGAAGAGGGCCAGCGCGCTGCCTAGCACGATGAGGAAGAGGCGGGTATAGCGCTGCATCGGACCCTAAAAATTGTAGTAGATGAATTCGGAATAGGACCAGCTCGCGATCATGCAGGCAAAAAGCAGGATCGAAAGGCCGAGGCCCCACCGGAGATTGGGTTTCCAGCGCTCCTTGCGCGGTGGCTCGACATGGGCGGCTTTGAGAATCTCAGGGTCGATCTGCCGGTAGAAGATCTGCGCCGTTTCAGGCAGCGCCCATACCAGGATCAGGCCGATGATCGCCGCTATGAAGGGCCCGTCGCCGGGGTTGATGCCCAGCCCGTTCAGGCCCGCCATGCCTTGCAGCATGATGGCAGCGGCGTCGAAGCTGGTGGCGCGGAAAAATACCCAGGTGACGATAACGAACAGGAAGGTGCAGGCGCTGGAGAATATCCAGAACCGCCCGAACAGGCCGTTCGGCAGCCAGCGATCCAGAAGACGGCACCAGATCAGCGCCGCGCCGTGCAGCCCGCCCCAGACCACGAAGGTCCAGGCAGCGCCGTGCCACAGCCCGCCCAGCAGCATGACAATCATCAGATTGGCGAGTGTGCGGATCTGGCCCTGACGGTTTCCGCCCAGCGGTACGTAGAGATAGTCGCGCAGGAATTGCGAAAGGGTGATGTGCCAGCGCCGCCAGAAATCGGTGATGCTGCGGGCCTTGTAGGGCGCGTTGAAATTGACGGGCAGCTGGAAGCCGAACATGCGGGCAATGCCCATCGCCATGTCCGAATAGCCCGAAAAGTCGAAATATATCTGCAAGGTGTAGGCAAGCGCCCCGCTCCAGGCGAGCCAGAAGCCGACCGGCTCTCCGGCTGCGGCCGTGTCGAAGGCGGCATTGGCATATTCGGCAAGATTGTCGGCCAGCAGCACCTTCTTGGCGAGGCCGACCGCAAAGATGGAAAGTCCGATCCCCAGATTGTCGCTGATGGCGCGCTGGCGGTTCGTCTCGCCAAGCTGCGGCGAGAGAAGGCGGTGATGGACGATCGGCCCGGCAATAAGTTGCGGGAAGAAGGCCACGAACAGCCCATAGCGGTGGGGCTTGTCATCCGGCGCGGTGATCCGGCGCGAGCAATCGACCAGGAACGCGATCTGCTGGAAGGTGAAGAAGGAAATCGCGAGCGGCAGGGGCAGGCCGGGCTCGGCAATCTCCATCCCCGTCAGGCCATTGAGATTGCGCACCAGAAAATCGGCATACTTGAAGACGCCGAGCGCGCCGAGATTGAGCGCTACACCGAGGCTCAGGAGCCAGCCGCCATTACCCGGCGTGATCGCCCGCGCCAGCAGGTAATTGACGAGGATCGAGCCGAGGATGAGCGGCAGGAAGCGCACATCCCACCAGCCATAGAAGACCAGCGAGGCGGCCAGCAGAAGGATCAGACCCGCCTCATGCCCGAAGCGCCGGTGGACGCCATAGAAGGCCAGCACCGTCAAAGGCAGGAAGACAAACAGGAAGATCGGTGTGCTGAAAACCATGCCCTGAGCCCCGCGCGCCCCTTGAAGATCAGCCTCTGGCGCGGTCGAGCGTCAGGATGGCGTTGGCGTGGGTTTCGGTCTCCACCCGGTAGCCGCGAGAGCAGGCGAGCGACAGCGCATCGCGGGCGGCGTCCACCTGATTGATGGCCGGACGTTCCATGATGATCATGTCCGGCCAGCGGTCTTTTGCGGCGCTGGCGAAGAAGGGCGCGAGGATGGCCAGCTCGCCGCCCTCGACATCGATCTTCATCACATCAAGCTTTGCTACCCGCATCTCGTCGAGCAGGGTTGTGAGCGTGGTCACGCGCACCGCCATGGACCGGCCCGGCTGGTCCTCGCCCGTGACAGCGAGCTGCGTGCCGCCCCGGTTGGAGCCGACAAGGCGCATCACGCTCTCGCCCTCATAGTCAGAGAGCGCGACACCGGAAATCTCGATTGCCTCAAGGCCGTTGGTCCGGGCGTTATAGGCAAGCCTGCGGCGCATCTCGTCCTGCGGCTCCACCGCTATCACGCGCGCGGAACGCCCGCCGGCCTTGGCCGCGACCAGGCTGTAAAGCCCGGCATTGGCGCCGATATCGATGAAGGTCTTGCCGGGGCCCATGGCACCGCGCAGCGTCTCCAGCTCCACTACGTCAAAGCACTGGGGCGTGAGATAGGTGCGCTTCTCCGACAGATTGTCGAGCGGGTGCAGGCGCAGCTTCAGGCCCAGAGCCTCGATATCGGCGACCCCGTCCTCCAGCGCGCTCATGGCCAGAGGCTGCGCGATACCGGCAAGCTTCAGTCCGGTGCGTCCCGGCGGCAGGGCGCGCCCGATGGCCATGCCGAGGCGCGACAGGATGCCCGGCCGGAAACGCCCGTGCACGGCTCCCGGATCGGTGGTCGTCAGCTCCTGGGTCGCCTCTGCCTCGGTAATGTCTTCAAACCCTTCGGCGGGGCGCGATGTGTCATGTGTTGTCATGGGCTGACTTCTAGCAAGGGTTTGGCCTGCTTGTCGCGGGGCTCGTGCGCGCCTGCCACCTTCCTTGCGGGATTTGCCCTTTGGCCTCTGCGTGCTAACCAGCAGCTCAAAGACGGCAACTCCAGTTCAGGGCGGACGGCAGAACCGATGAAACCCATTCTTGAACAGCTTGATGCGAAACGCGCCGCGGCGCGCCTTGGCGGTGGTGAAAAGCGCATCGCCGCCCAGCATGAAAAGGGCAAGCTGACCGCGCGCGAGCGTCTCGAAGTCCTGCTGGACCCGGGCTCGTTCGAAGAGATCGGCATGTTCGTGGAGCACCAGTGCACCGATTTCGGCATGGGCGAATCGAAAATCCCCGGCGATGGCGTCGTTACCGGTTCAGGCACCGTCAATGGGCGCCTGGTCTATGTCTTCGCCAAGGATTTCACCGTGTTTGGCGGCTCGCTCTCGCTGGCCCATGCCCGCAAGATCACGCGCCTGCAGGAAACCGCGCTGAAGAACGGCGCACCGATTATCGGCCTGTTTGATGCGGGCGGTGCGCGCATCCAGGAAGGCGTCGATGCGCTGGGCGGCTATGCGGAAATCTTCCAGAACAATGTGCTGGCCTCCGGCGTGATCCCGCAGATCAGCGTCATCATGGGCCCGTGCGCGGGCGGTGATGTCTACTCGCCCGCCATGACCGACTTCATCTTCATGGTGAAGGATACCAGCTACATGTATGTGACGGGCCCGGACGTGGTCAAAACCGTCACCAATGAAATCGTCACCCATGAGGAGCTGGGCGGGGCGAGCGTCCACGCCAAGAAGTCGGGCGTCGCAGACGGCGCCTTCTCCAACGATATCGAGGCACTGGCGCAGATGCGCCGCCTCATCGACTTCCTCCCGCTCAACAATCGCAACAAGCCGCCGGTGCGTGACGTGTTCGATGCCCCGGACCGCGTGGAGCCGAGCCTTGATACGCTGGTGCCGCCCAACCCGAACAAGCCCTATGACATTCGCGAATTGATCGTGAAGACGGCTGATGAGGGCGATTTCTTCGAGATCGCGCCGGATTACGCCAAGAATATCGTCGTCGGTTTTGGCCGGCTGGAGGGCCAGACGGTCGGCTTCGTGGCGAACCAGCCCCTGAGCCTTGCCGGCGTGCTCGACATTGATGCGTCCAAGAAGGCGGCCCGCTTCGTGCGCTTCTGCGATGCGTTCGAAATCCCGATCATCACCTTTGTCGACGTGCCGGGCTTCCTTCCGGGCACCAAGCAGGAATATGGCGGGCTGATCAAGCACGGCGCGAAACTGCTCTTTGCCTATGCCGAGGCGACGGTTCCGAAACTCACTGTCATCACCCGCAAGGCCTATGGCGGCGCCTACGACGTGATGGCATCCAAACACCTTCGCGGTGACGTGAACTATGCCTGGCCGACCGCCGAGATCGCGGTGATGGGGCCGAAGGGCGCCGCCGAGATCATCTTCCGCAAGGATATGGATGATCCGGAAAAAATGGCCGAGCACGTAAAGGATTACGAGACACGCTTTGCCAACCCGTTCGTGGCGGCCTCACGCGGCTATCTCGATGACGTGATCCAGCCGCGCAATACGCGGGTCCGCCTGATAAAGGCGCTGCGGACCCTGCGCGACAAGAAACTCACCAACCCGTGGAAGAAACACGACAATATTCCGCTTTAGGGGGGTAGTGTCGTTCCCGCGCAGGCGGGAAACCAGAGCCACTCAGCACCGGCCTTCGCCCCATGATCTCTGGATACCCGCCTCACGCGGGCATGACGAGTTTGGGGCTGCTCTGTCGCTCTCGTTTCACCGGCGAAAGCCGGGATACGGATTTGCGGCTAATGAGTCCCGGCTCGGGGGCCGGGACCGCGGTTTTTCTGGCACATGCCCCTCAACCGGGTTCCCGGGCTTGACCCGGGATCCAGAGAAAAGTTCGGACCCCGGCTCTCGCCGGATAACTGGTGAAAGCCTCTAGTCCGCGTAATTGCGCCGTAGCGTTTCGGAGAGGGCCTGGCCCTGCAGGGCGAGGCGCTGGGCCTCCATCTCGGTTTCTGCGCCGCAGCGCGTGCGCCGCTGCTGGTGCTGACGGAAGCCCTCATTGAAGCGGGAAATCAGGCGCTGGCGCATCGCGCCATCGGGCGCTTCGAGCGAAAGCATTTCCTCCATGCGCCGCCGCCAGCTCTGCGCGCCGGAACCCTGACACGCAAAGGCGAGCGCGTGCAGCTCACCGAGCACACCGGCCAGCTGTTCGAGCGGATAGGTCGCGCTGGTCTGCTCGACACCCTGCGAGCGCGCCTGCAAGGGCCCGCTGCCGGGCTTCGGCGCAGCCGCGATCAGGGCAGGGACCATACAGGCGAGAAGGGCAAGGCGCGCGATCATGTGCGTCTGAATCGGGGAAAAAAGCGGCATGTTCAAGGCGCGAGAAAAGATTTCGAGAGGGAGATCACATTGCGTGTCTCGTCCCAGCTCACCTTCTCCATAGCCTCGGCAAAGGGAAAGAACGCGGCATCGAACGCGTCATCGGCCGCTGCCGGCTCGCCGTCCTGCCATTCGCAGGCATAGTCGATCATCACATAATGGCCGTGCGCCGTGATGGACTCGAATGCCCCGACAAGGCCTTTCAGGGATGCGGTGATGCCGGTCTCCTCATGGATCTCCCGCAGGAGCGCATCTTCCAGCCGCTCGCCGAAATCGACCTTGCCGCCGGGGATGGACCAGTGGCCCTTCCACGGCTCCTTGCCGCGCCGGATCAGCAAGACCTCGCCGCCGCGCCAGACAACGCCGCCCACGGCAAGCCTGGGGCCTGATTGCGCGCTCATCGGCCGGTTTGCGCGCGGTGGCGCAGCATGTGATCGGCCAGCACCAGCGCCATCATCGCTTCGGCGACCGGCACCGCGCGGATGCCGACGCACGGGTCGTGGCGGCCCTTGGTAACGATGTCGACCGGCTCCAGATCGCGATTGAGGCTCTGGCGGGGAATACGGATGGAGGAGGTGGGCTTGATCGCGACCCGCACCACAATGTCCTGTCCGGTGGAGATGCCGCCCAGCACACCGCCATTATGGTTGGCCCGGAAGGCCGGCTTGCCGCTCTCGTCGAGATACATTTCGTCAGCCGCGTCCTCGCCGCGCAGCGAGGCGGCTTCCAGCCCGGCCCCGATCTCCACCGACTTGGCGGCATTGATGCCCATCATGGCGCTGGCAAGGTCTGCATCGAGCTTGCCATAGACCGGCGCGCCCCAGCCTGCCGGCACGCCGGAGGCGACCACTTCGAGAAGTGCGCCCAGCGAGGAGCCGTCCTTGCGGATCGCGTCCATGTCCGCTTCCCAGAGTTTTGCGGTTTCTGCGTCCGGGCAGAAGAAATCATTGCTGTCGACGGCGTCCCAGTCCCAGCGCGCCCGGTCGATGGCGCGCGGTCCGATCTGTATCAGTGCGCCGCGTATGGTGATGCCGCTGCCCAGTACCTTGCGGGCGATAGCTCCGGCGGCTACCCGCGCGGCGGTCTCTCGCGCGCTGGATCGCCCGCCGCCGCGATAATCGCGTACGCCATACTTGGCGTCGTAGGTGTAGTCGGCATGGCCCGGACGCCAGCTATCGCGGATATCGCCATAATCCTTCGAGCGCTGGTCGGTGTTTTCGATCATCAGGCTGATCGGCGCGCCGGTCGTCACCTGTCCGTCCGTGCGATCATCGGCAAACACGCCGGAAAGGATGCGCACCGCGTCATCCTCACGCCGCTGGGTGACATGGCGCGACTGGCCGGGCTTGCGCCGGTCCAGAAAGGGCTGGATGTCTGCCTCAGTCAGGGCAAGTCCCGGCGGGCAGCCGTCCACCACACAGCCCAGTGCCGGCCCGTGGCTTTCACCCCATGTGGTGAAGCGGAAAAGATGGCCGAAACTGTTGTGGGACATGATGATATGAGCCGGACAGGATGGGAGAGGCCTGTATCCTAGAGCGCGTTCGCGCCTGCGTCATCCATTGCGCGTCACGCTGCGCTGCGGCGCACCCAGCGGGCAAAGCGCGCAGCCGGAGAGGCTTTGACAAAGCGCTCATAGAAGGTGGTGAGCAGACCTGCGCTCTCCTCGGCTTCACGCCGGGCGTCGGCTTCCGCCAGCTTGCGGGCCTTTTCCTCGCGTGCGGCGCGCTCTGCTGGGCCTTCCTCGGCGTCACAATCAGCCATCGGATCGCGCACAAGGATGCGCACCCGCCAGGAGGGTTCACCAATGGGAACAACCATGGCGCCAGTCTTTGTCACGGGCGGCACGCGCATCATGGCGCTACGCCCATCCAGATCGATGGTGCGCAGCCCGCCGACGCGGGCCTCGTCGGGTGTTATCACCAGATCAATCTGGCGCGGTGCGCAGACTTTGAGAATCTCGTGCGCTTTCAGCAGGATCTGCAGGCGCGACAGGGTTTCTGCCGTCGGCTCCACATGGTCGGGATGGACAGCCTTCACTCGGGCCCGGAAGGCCGATTTCACGGACGCATAATCGCTGTCGGGTTCCAGTCCCAACACGCGGTAGGCCGCCAGTATTGCTTCGCTCGCACTGCTCATCGCTGCAAACTAGCCTTCTCCAGGTTGGCGAAAGGTTGACGAATTGGCCCCCGGCGTCATTTCTGCGGGTCCGTTCCGTTTTTTCTGCCGGAGAGCCGACATGGCATCGCGCGATATCATTCCCCCCAGCCCCAGCGAGGCGGACTATCAGCGCGAGAGCGGCAAGGACGAGGTGCCCCTGACCCACGGCAATGACCCGTTCGTGCTGTTTGCCGAATGGCTGTCGCTGGCGCGCGAGAAGGAGCCCAATGATCCGAACGCAATGGCGCTTTCGACGGTTGATGAAGGCGGCATGCCCGATGTCCGCATGGTGCTCCTGAAGGGCGCGGACGCGGACGGGTTTGTCTTCTACACCAATCTGGAAAGCGCCAAGGGAAACCAGCTCGCCTCGGTGCCCAAGGCGGCGCTGTGCTTCCACTGGAAATCGCTACGCCGGCAGGTGCGCGTCAGAGGGATTGTCGAAGCGGTAAGCGCGGACGAGGCCGATGCCTATTTCGCCAGCCGCGCGCGCGACAGCCGCATCGGCGCCTGGGCGTCAGCCCAGTCGCGCCCACTGGAAAGCCGCCACGCGCTGGAAAAGAATGTCGCCAAATTCGCGGCGAAGTTCGGCCTTGGCGATATTCCCCGGCCCGAATTCTGGAGCGGGTTCCGCATCCGGCCCGTACGCATCGAGTTCTGGCGCGACCGGCCGTTTCGACTGCATGACCGGCTGGTCTTCGAGCGGGCCGATTTGGACTCGCCCTTCACGCAGACAAGGCTCTATCCTTGAATTGAGGGCGGACCACAGGCCGACAGGGAATTAAAGGGGGAAATGATGGGCATCGTAGTTACACTGCGCACGATTGCGGTCTGGCTTGCGGGCCTTGCCGCCCTCATCGCTCCGCTCTGGTTTGCCGCGGCGGGCCTCGGATCGCGCGCAGGTCTCTGGGACTGGCGTTTTGGTCTTGGCACGATGACCCGGGAAATCGGACCGAACCTGCTCATCGCGGCGGTGGGCCTGGGCGTCGCCGCGCTCCTTTTGCTGATCGTCACCGCCATTTTTGCGAAGGAAAACCGCGCTTCCTTCGGTGCCTGGCTGGCTGCGGTGCTGGCCATTGCGGTCGGGGCAGGCGGGCTCTGGTATGCGGCCTCCGTCGCCGCGCGCGCCGGCGAGATACCTCCCATTCATGACATTTCGACGGATACGTCTAACCCGCCGCAGTTTACCGCGACCCTGATTGCGCGCCGGGGCGAGGCGTCCAATTCGGTGGACTATGCCTCCAAGACCGATCCGCGCTCGGGACGCCCGCTGCCGGAAGTACAGGCCGAGGCCTATCCCGACATTCAGCCCATTGCCGTCGCGGCAGAGCCGCTTGACGCCTATCAGGCCGCGCTCGCGGTCGCACGCGACATGGGCATGACCGTCTCGACTGAATCGGAACGCGAGCTGATGTTCGAGGCGACGGCAACGACCTTCTGGTACGGCTTCCGTGACGATGTCGTTGTGCGGGTGACCGCCCTGACCGATGGCGGTTCGGTGGTGGATGCCCGGTCGGTGTCGCGTGTCGGCGTTTCTGACCTCGGGGCAAACGCCGCGCGCCTGCGCACTTTCAGTGCCAGCCTGCAGGACCGTCTGGGCGAGGACTAGCGCCTGAGCGCATAGACGGCGTCGAGCGACGCGTCGCCACTGGTGGTGACGCGTCCGCGCCGGTGCAGGTCCACCATGTGGGACCAGACCGACATCGCTGCGGCAGGGTAAAGCCGCTCATCAAGCCCGGCATACATGCCCGGCAGCAGCGAGCGTATGTCTGACGGCCCTGCAGACAGCGCATGCAGGATCTGCGCCTCGCGATAGTGGCGATGGGCGATATAGGCGGTGATGAACGGATCAGGATCGGTGACAGGCGGGCCATGGCTCGGCCACAGCGTCGCATATCCCCGCAGGCGCACGCGCTCCAGCTGTTGCAGGTAATCGCCCATATCACCGTCCGGCGGCAGCACCACGGAGGTCGCCCAGCCCATGATGTGATCGCCGCACAGAAGAGCGTTTTCTTCCATCAGGGCAAGGCAGATATGGTTGGCGGTATGGCCAGGCGTGTGCAGCACGTCCAGAGTCCAGCCGGGCCCGGCAATCGCATCGCCGTCATTGAGGACGTGATCGGGAGCGAAGGTAAAGTCGGCCCCTTCCTCCATCACCGGCGCATCAGGGTCCATCGGACGACCGCCAGAGGCCGGACGGCCATAGACTCTTGCGCCATGATGATCGGCAAAGCGGCGTGCCAGCGCGCTGTGATCGAGATGGTGATGGGTCACGATGACATGGCTGACCGTCTCGCCTTCCAGCGCACGGTTCAGCGCCTCTAAATGCGCGTCGTCGTCAGGACCGGGGTCGATGACGGCCACCTTGCCGCGCCCGACCAGATACGTGCCGGTGCCGGTATAGGTGAACGCACCTGAATTGCCCGCTACTACCCGGCGTATGCCCGGCGAGACCTGATCGGCCCGGCCCGGCTCGAACGCCATGTCGCGCACAAAAGGTATGGGCGGCGGCGGGGTAGGGGCCTGCCGGCTCACGCCGCTATCGACAGCTGGTCTTGGAGGCGAGTGTCCAGATAGCCGTCCAGACGGGCCGCCAGCCTGCGGACAGCCTTGATCTTGCCCGACATGTTCAGGGCGATGGTCGGGCCCATATCGGTCTTGTTCACATCGACGATCCAGAGCTCGCCGGTGTCACGGTCGCGCAGCACATCAATCCCGCCCCAGTCGAGGCCCATTGCGGCGCAGAAGCGTGAAATCATTGCCCGCTCCACGGCCGAGAACACGGCTGCCGGGTCGGTCAGCGTGACATCGCAATTGCAGTTGGCAAAACGGCGGTCGGCCGGGCGGCGCTTGAGATAGACCTGCACGATCTCTCCGCCGATCGTCGAACAGCGCAGGTCCAGCGCCAGCCCGTCTTCGTCGATATTGTTGATCAGGCGCTGATAGGTATAGCCCTCGCGGCGCGCTTGCGGCGTTGTCAGGATGCGCCCGTCATGGGCGGCGTTCTGTTCGGACTTCTCGACATAGGGTCCGCCGGGATTCATCGGATCGCAGGCAAGGGCGCGGCCCGTGACCTGTTCGAACACGCGCGCGACATGGGTCTTGGAGATGTCGTTGCAGCGGCCATTGATCACCGGCACACCGGCAGGAAATGCGCGCTCATCCACCCAGGTCGAATCGTCGAACACGAAGATCAAGTCCGCTTCAGCAGCGCTGCGCGCCATCCGCGCACGGCTGAGCGCCATGACAGGCCAGATCAGATACCAGGGGCGCGGGGTGTCCGGCGTAAACCAGACGCGCGGCCCGTCGGAGATCACTGACCGGCGCGCAAACTCAACCCAGCCGTGAAACACGCACCAGTTCAGGAAATCCTGCACGATGGCGGGTTCGATGCGTACTGCCGCACCGGTTTTCTTCACGTGCATTGTGCCGTTTGCGTAGTGGAAATCATTCCACCAGGCTGACATGGCCATCAGGCAGGGCTCCCAGGCAAAATCTGCTGCACTCTAGCGTTTCGAACTGCCTTGGCAACGATATTGGTGTGCTTAGCACACTAGGTTTTATGGCGCATTTCTTGCGCGCATTACCGCCATGTTGGCCGATCTGGAACAGGGTGGATGACGTGAAGGTTGCTGCAAGGAAGTTCGCGGCAGGCCTCTCTGCCCGTCTGCGAACCGTCATCATGGCGGCGCTCGCAGCGTGCGTGGTAAAGCTCGGCGCCGGATACCTCACGCCGCCCGAAGAGACTGAAATAGCAGGCGGCACAGCCCCCGCTGTCTCTGCCCGCATCGCATTGTCACCGTCAGACAGCATCCATCAGGAGCGCGGCGCACTGCAGGACTGACTGCGGGGCTGGCTTGATCGCGCACGCCTTAGCGGGCAAGACTTCCCGCCTGCCGTCAGTCACAGCGCAAGGCTACATGCTCAGTTATCTCGCCCGGCGCCTTTTCGTCGCCATACCGACGATCCTTGTGATCATCACCGTTGCCTTCTTCATGATGCGCGCCGCGCCCGGCGGGCCGTTCGACCTTGAGCGCCCGATGCCGGAGGAAATCCGGCAGAACGTGATGGCGGCCTACGGCATGGATCAGCCGATCTGGAAGCAGTATGTCGACTACATGGCCGGCATCGCCCAGTTCGATCTCGGCCCGTCCCTGAAGTTTCGCGACAAGACGGTTGCCGACATCATCTCCGAAGGCTTTCCGGTTTCGGCGGTCATTGGCGGGCTGTCGATAACACTGGCGGTTATTGTCGGCACGCTGATGGGCTCCATCGCGGCCCTGCGGCAGAACAGTGCGGCCGACTACACGGTGGTGGGGATATCCACGATAGGCATTGTCATTCCGCCCTTTGTGATGGGGCCGATCCTGGCCCTGCTGATCGGTCTGCACTGGGGATTGCTGCCAACCGGCGGGCTTGATCCACGCTACGGCATGACCTGGGATAGGCTGATACTGCCGGTGGTCACGCTGGCGCTGCCGCAGATTGCCATCATTTCGCGCCTGATGCGCGCCTCCATGATCGAGGTCCTGCGCTCCAACTATGTGCGCACCGCAAGGGCCAAAGGCCTGTCGGCGGTCAATGTGGTGATGCGCCATGCGCTGCGCAGCGCTGTCCTGCCGCTGGTCAGCTATCTCGGCCCGGCCGCCGCAGCGCTTCTGACTGGTTCGATCGTCATCGAGCAGGTCTTCCAGCTGCCCGGCATTGGCCGCCAGTTCGTCCAGGCCGCCTTGCAACGCGACTACACGGTGGTGATGGGCGTGGTCATTCTCTACGCCAGCCTCATCATCATCCTGAACCTGATCGCGGACCTGCTCTACGCAGCCCTCAATCCCAAAGTGAAGTACGACTGATGGCGTTCACCTCACCTCCGAGCGAAAAGACCGAGATGATGGAGCGCGCTGCGGTTCGCGGACGCTCCCTTTGGGACGATGCGCGCGCGCGCCTGCTTCGTAACCGTGCCGCCGTGGCAAGCCTCATACTCCTTGGCATTCTCACCTTCCTGGCCTTTATCGGCCCGCTTCTGTGGGTGCACGATTCCGCCTTCATCTACCGCGACCGGGTCCAGATCCCGCCAGGGCTTGAGAACTGGCACCTTTTCGGCACCGATGCGCAGGGGCGCGACCTGCTCGCGCGCACGCTTGTCGGCCTTCGCATGTCCTTGATGGTGGGCGTCGTGGCGACCGCCGTTTCCCTGTTCATCGGCGTGCTCTGGGGCGCGACCGCGGGCTTCATTGGCGGACGCGTGGACCAGCTGATGATGCGCATCGTCGACGTGCTCTACTCTTTGCCCTTCATCTTCTTCGTCATCATCCTGATGGTGGTTTTCGGGCGGAACATCATCCTTATCTTCGTGGCCATCGGCGCGGTGGAATGGCTGACCATGGCGCGCATCGTGCGCGGCCAGACGATCTCGCTGAAAAGCATGGAATTCGTCGAGGCAGCCCGCGCCGCAGGCGTCAGCCAGTTTTCCATTATCCGCCGCCATATCGTGCCGAACGTACTGGGACCGGTCGTGGTCTATGTCACCTTGACCATTCCGGCCGTGATCCTTGCGGAGAGCTTCCTCAGCTTCCTCGGCCTTGGCGTGCAGGAGCCGCTCACCTCGCTGGGCAATCTCATCTCCAATGGCGCGCGTGACATGGAAGTTGCGCCCTGGACGCTGATCGTCCCGGCACTGACGATGATGCTGACCCTGTTCTGCTTCAACTTCATCGGCGACGGCCTGCGTGACGCCATCGATCCCAAGGATCGCTGAGTTCGGCGGCCACACGGGTTTTGCGCGCCGCTAGCTGACGAATTTGGCTGGTCAACGCGCCTCACGATGCTAGCCTTGCCTCGACGTGGCCGCTCTGGCGGCATCACGTGTTCTTCGAGGGGCTAGAGAGAGCAAGACCCATGTTCAAAATACCTGGTTTGCGCGCCGCTGCTGCGGTTGCGGCGCTGGCAGGGTTCGCAGCGGCACCGTCGCTCGCCCAGCTGGACGATTCTGTGGTGGAGAATTTCGCCCGCCTGCCGCTGGTGCAGGATGCGGCCATCTCGCCGAACGGTGAGTACATCGCCACCATCGCCAGCGACGGTTCGATCGAACGCGTCGTTGTCGTCGCGCCGCTGGCGGGCGGTGAACCGGTGGTGATGCGCGTCGGCAACGAGAATGCCCTCGCGCTGAACTGGGTCAGCGATGAGCAGATTGCGGTGGTCTACCGGGACCGCCACCGCGTCTTTGGCCAGACGACCGACCTCAACTGGATCGTGCTCGTGAACGCCGATGGCGAGGGCAGTGGCACCGAGCTGAACAATCTCAGCCAGGCGCGCCGTGGCCGCAATGTGAACATTGCCGGCCGTCTCGCATCCGATCCGGATTCCATCCTTCTCTCGGTTGCCCAGCCGCGCGCCGCAACCGGCATGGCTGCGCGCCGTGGCCAGGGTTCGGCAGTCTTCCTTGAGCGCGCACTGCACCGTTATGACCTGCGCCCCAATTCCAGCCAGCTGGTCGATACCGGCAATGAGCATACGGTCACCTGGATCGT
>NZ_JBQLZR010000168.1:0-7314 GCF_052168375.1 Glycocaulis sp. | reverse complement strand
CCGAGCTGGCGCTCTATCATATCCGCGCGTTCGGTCAGGGACCGCTGGAGTTTGACGAGGATATGGACAGGCTGGAGTTCGAACTGGAACAGCTCGGCGTCAGCCCTTCGACGCTTGAGGCCTTGCGCGTGCACTTCCTCAATGCCCAGCGCGAGCAGACCCGCCGATCTCCGCTGCTGCGGGCGATGGACCGCGATCGTGCCTCCCGCACGGATCATCTGGGGATCGGCCCCTCCATCACGCCGCAGCGCG
Organism: Glycocaulis sp.; assembly: GCF_052168375.1. Lineage (NCBI taxonomy): Bacteria > Pseudomonadati > Pseudomonadota > Alphaproteobacteria > Maricaulales > Maricaulaceae > Glycocaulis > Glycocaulis sp. Next base: position 7,062 of record NZ_JBQLZR010000168.1, on the reverse strand, counting down.
CCCGCGATCCGTCAGGAGAGCGGTGAGAGCCGGTTCACATGACCCATCTTGCGGCCTTCGCGCGCTTCGCCCTTGCCATAGAGGTGCAGACACACGCCCGGCTCTGATGCCAGCGCCTGCCAGCGCTCCACATCCGCCCCGATCAGATTGTCCATGCGCGCGGCCGAATGCGGCGCCGGATCACCCAGCGGCCAGCCCGCGATGGCCCGGATATGCTGTTCGAACTGGCTGACGGTGCAGGCATCCATCGTCCAGTGCCCGGTATTGTGGACACGCGGCGCAATCTCGTTGACCCAGAGCCGCCCGTCCTCGAGCACGAAAAGCTCCACCGCCAGCACGCCCACATACTCAAGGCCGGAAAGGATGGCCGAGGCTATGCGCAAGGCTTCACCGGCAAGGCCGTCCGCGCCCGGCGCCGGAGCCGTCGAGACGCGCAATATGCCGCCCTCATGATGGTTCTCAGCCAGTGGAAAGGCCGCGACCGCACCGTCCACGCTGCGGGCGGCAACAACCGACACTTCGCGTGTGAAGGGAGCGAAGGCTTCGAGTATGCAGGGCACGCTGCCAAGCGCCTCGAACGCCGAAGCCGCGTCCCCGGCGCGGCGTACGACCTGCTGGCCCTTGCCGTCATAGCCGAGCCGCCGCGTCTTCAATATGGCCGGCACGCCGAGCGCCTGCGCCGCCGCGATGGCATCTTTTGCGCTGGACACCGCCTGCCAGGGCGTCGTCTCGATACCCGCTTCGTTGACGAAGCTTTTCTCCGTCACGCGGTCCTGACACACCTCCAGCGCCTTCACGCCGGGGCGCAAGGGCGCATGGCGGCCCGCAGCCTGCGCCGTCTCGACAGGCACGTTTTCAAACTCGTAGGTGACGACATCAACGCTGGCGGCAAAGCGGGCAACCGCCTCGAGATCCTCGTAAGGCGCGATTTCGCAGGCCGCGGCCACACGCCCAGCGGGGCTGTCGTCCTCCGGGGTGAAGATCACGCAGTCAAAGCCCAGCCGTGCGGCATCCAGCGCCAGCATGCGGCCAAGCTGGCCACCGCCGAGAATGCCGATGCGCGCGCCGGGTTTCAGCATGGTGTCGAGCCTAGTCCTCTACCGTGTCGGGAACGCTGTCGGTCTGGCCCGCTCGGTGGTCTGCCACACGCTTGGCCAGTGCTGCATCGCCCAGCGCCAGGATGGAGGCGGCGAGCAAGCCTGCATTCTTCGCCCCGGCCTCACCAATGGCGAGCGTTGCAACCGGAATGCCGCCCGGCATCTGGACGATGGAGAGGAGGCTGTCGAGCCCTTTGAGCGCCTTTGACTTAACCGGCACGCCGAGCACCGGAAGCTCGGTCAGGGATGCCACCATTCCCGGCAGGTGTGCCGCACCGCCAGCGCCAGCAATGATTACCTTCACACCGCGCGCCCTGGCAGATTTCGCAAAGTCGACCATGCGGTCAGGCGTGCGATGGGCCGAGATCACGCGGACATCACAGGCAACGCCAAGAGCGTCGAGCGCCCCGGTTGCATGCTGCATGGTCGGCCAGTCCGAGCGTGAGCCCATGATGACCGCTACGGGCGGAGCAGGATCAGGAAAACGGGTCGCCATGCGCAGCCTCCGGGCAGCGGAAAGCGCGCGAGCCTAGCCATAAGCCGTTTGCCGTCAAGCAGCAGGTGAACCCGTCTCGCGCCAATTTGAGCCTTTATTAACCACGATCCTGAAGACTGCAGCCGAGTCACAAGGAAAGGATCGGGGACATGCGGGTGCGATCCAGTGGTCCGGCTGGCAGTCTGATGGCTGCAGGACCGGTTGGCAGTACAGCGCGCAGCGATGCGGCGGGCGCCGTTTCTGCGCCTGCGCCTGCGCGCCGCACCGGCGATACCGCGTCCATCATGGGCGTTCCCGAGGCCGAGCTGACCCCCAATGTCCAGCGTGCCCTGCTCACCCTGATGGGAGAGGTGGACCAGCTGCGCCGGGAAACCGAAGCGCTGCGTGCCAAGGTTCGCGATCTGGAAAACCTCGCCGACCGTGACGTGCTGCTGCCTGTCCTGAACCGGCGCGCCTTCCTGCGCGAGGTATCGAAAGCCCTGTCACTGGCAGAGCGTCACGATGCGCCTTCGGCGCTGGTCTATTTCGACCTCAACGGCTTCAAGGCCATCAATGACACGCACGGCCATGCCGCCGGTGACGAGGCCCTGAAAGTGGTCGCCGACACGCTGGTCGCGCAGCTTCGCGATACCGACGCAGTCGGCCGCCTTGGCGGTGACGAGTTCGGCGTGGTGCTGGTCCTGACCCCGGTTGAAGCGGCAGAGCGCAAGGCCGAGGAGCTGGCCGAGGCCATCGCGGCAGCCCCGATCCATTTCGAGGGTCTGACCTTGCACCTGAAAGCGGCCTGGGGTGTCCAGACGCTGGAGAGCGGCATCACCCCGGAAACGGCCATGGCCGAAGCCGACGCTGCCATGTATGCGCGCAAGATCGCCGCTGCCTGAACGGCGATGCAGCGTTGATCGGGCGGTGAACTGGTGCCAGCTTCGCGCCCATGAGCTTTCTGTCCGACACCACCGCCCCCGCCCACCCTGCCCTTCTTGATGCCATGGCCCGCGCCAATGCAGGCGCTGAGGCCAGCTATGGCAATGACGCCATATCGGCGCGCGTGAAGGCGAGGCTGCGCGAGATATTCTCCACCGATCTGGAACTGGTCTTCACCGTGTCGGGCACGGCTTCGAACGCGCTCGCCCTGTCAGTCCTGTGTCCGGGTGACAGCGCGGTCCTGTGCCATGACGAGGCCCATATCCACCGCGACGAGCGCGGCGCGCCGGAATTCTTCACCGGCGGTGCCAAGCTGATCCCCTTGAAGGGCGATCATGCCCGGCTGGACGCCGAAACGCTGGCCGCCGCGCTGGAGGAATGGCCGGACGATTTCGTCCACACCACCCCGCCGGCCGTCTTGAGCCTCTCCAACCTCACCGAATCCGGCACCGCCTATGATGTGGAGCGCGTCTCCACGCTTGCCGGCATGGCCAGGGCACGCGGCCTCGCCGTGCACATGGACGGCGCGCGCTTTGCCAATGCGCTGGCCGGGCTGAAATGCGATCCGGCAGACCTGACCTGGCGGGCGGGCGTCGATGTCCTGAGCCTGGGTGCCACCAAGGGCGGGGCACTCGCCGCAGAGGCCGTGATCCTCTTCCCCTCCGTCATGGACCGGCTTGGCGCCCTGAAAGTGCGCCAGAAGCGCGCCGGTCACATGTTGCCGAAAATGCGCTATGTCGCCGCCCAGTTCGAGGCCTGGCTGGAGAACGGGCGCTGGCTGGAGCTGGCCGCGCACGCCAACGCCATGGCGGCGCGTCTCGCCAAGGGGCTTGCCGGTGTCGAGGGCGTCACCCTCGCCCACCCGGTGGACGGCAACGAGGTCTTCGCCAACCTGCCGCAGACCGTTCAGGACCGCCTGGAGGCGGCCGGTATCGGTGTCTACCAGTGGACGGACGGCTCCTTCCGCCTGGTCACCAACTGGCAGACCAGAGCCGAAGACGTGGACCATCTGGTCAACGCCGCGCGGGGCTAGGGTTTCTAGCTTCCCATCCCTCGTTTTCCCGACGCAAGTCGGGACCCAGAAACATGCTGGGCACCGGCTTTCGCCGGTGAAACGTGTGAGTTGCACGTTATAGGTCCCCACCCTCCCCCTCGTCGTTCCCGCGCAGGCGGGAACCCAGAGCCACAAGCGTGGCCATCGCCCCATGATCTCTGCAGACCCGCCTACGCGGGGATGCGAGGAGAGTGGCGTACCGAATCACCGCTCTTGACTCTTGGGCCCAAGAACAAAATAAGAACATATGGCCCGTGCGATCCTCAAAGACCTGCCCCTGAAACGTCTCGCCCTGCACAGCGAGGAGGCATCAACGCGCCTGGAGGACAGGCTCGGCCAGCCGCTGGAAGGCGTGCACGAGATCGTGCCGGCAGCCTTTGCCGATGCCCCGGCGGCGCTGGGGCTGGCCGTCGGCTTTGCCCATACCCGCCCGCATGGCGGCTGGCTGTGGGTACGCGCGCGCAAGCAGCGCCTTGATCAGGGCCGCATCAGTGCGCGCGGGCTTGCCGCCCTTGGCGCAGATCCGGGCCGGGTGATGCTGGTGGAAACCCGCACCGCCACCGAAGCCTTGCGGGCGATTGACGAGGCGGCCCGCTCATCGGCGCTGGGCGCCGTGATCGCAGAGCTGGACGCGGCAGACTTCACCTTCACCCGGCGCCTCAGCCTGGCCCATGAGCGCAGCGGCACGCCGGTCATTCTGGTGCGTTCCTGGCGCACGCACGAGGCCAGCGCGGCGCGCGCCCGCTGGCGCGTGGCCTCGGCCCCGTCTGCTCCCAACCGGTGGGACCCGCGCAGCCCCGGACGCCCGCGCTGGACGGTGACGCTGGAGCGCTCTCGCGATTTTCCCGGCCGGGCCGGAGACAGCTTCCTGATGGAGATGAATGATGCGCCGCTTTGTGTGCGTCTGGTTCCCGCACTGGCCAATGGAGAGGCTGAAGCGCACCCGCACCACGCCCTGGCCGGTTGAGGACGGCGCACCCTTTGTGCTGACCGAAACCAGCGTGCATGGCCGCACGCTGGCAGCAGTGAACGCACCGGCAGGCGCGCTGGGGCTGGAGGCCGGGCTTCGCCTGACCGATGCGCGCGCGCGTGTGCCGGGACTGGTGGCCGAAGAGATAGACCGCAGCGCCGATGCGCGCGCCTTGCGCCGCCTGACCTTGTGGATGGAGCGGTTCAGCCCGCTTGCCGCCATGGACGGGGAGGACGGCCTGCGCCTCGACGTGACGGGCTGCGCGCACCTGTTCGGGGGCGAAGCCGCCTTTCTGGCCGCCATCCGCCGCGCGCTGGAGGGTCTGTCCCTGACCCCTCGCCTCGCCCTTGCCGACACGGCAGGCGCGGCCTGGGCGCTCGCCCGGTTCGGGGACACGCATGGGGTGCGCGCAGAGCCGGGCAAGGCGCGTGAGGCGCTGGCCCCGCTGCCGGTTGCGGCGCTGCGCCTGACACCGGCCACGATCAGCGTGCTGCGCCGGTTCGGGCTGACGCGCATCGGCCAGCTGGACAGGATCGAGCGTCAGGCCCTTGCCCGCCGCTTCCGCAACCGGGAGGCCGCGGGCGATGTCCTGTTGCGGCTGGACCAGGCGCTGGGCGCGCGCCCCGAACCACTTGTGCCCTTGCGCCCGCCCGCGCGCTTCACCGCACGCCTGTCAGGGCCGGAACCCCTGATGAGCCTTGGCGGTATCGAGGACGCGCTTGGCAAGCTGCTCGCCACCGTCACGCGCCAGCTGGAAGAGGCCGGCAAAGGCGCGCGGCGCTTCATCCTGACCGGCTATCGCTGCGATGGAACGCGCACCAGCGCCAGCCTCACCCTGTCGCGTCCGGGGCGCGATGGCGCCGCAATCGCGCGCCTCTTCGCCCCGCGGCTGGAAGCCATGGACCCCGGCTTCGGGATTGATGTGATGACGCTGAGCGCCCATGGCGCCAGCGCGCTTGATGCCCTTGCCAGCGCCTTGCCCGACAGCGCGCCCTTGCCCGGCTCCGACCCGGCGGAGACGGCGGCGCTGGTAGACCGGCTCAATGCCCGTCTGGGTGATGATCTGGTGCAGGTCTTCACCCCGCGTGAGAGCCATCTGCCCTGGCGCAGCGAGATGGCAGAGCCGTTTCCCGGCGCCCTTGCCCCCTGGCCGGAGGCAGGACCGCCCTCAGGCCTGCGACCGCTCATCGTGTTCGACCGGCCAGAGGCGGTAGAGACCATCGCCATACTGCCCGATGCGCCCCCGGCGCGTTTCACCTGGCGCAAGGTTACCCGCACCGTCACCCGCGCAGACGGGCCGGAGCGGATCGGACCGGAATGGTGGCGCGGCGCCGCCGACGGCGTGCGCGCCCGCGACTATTACCGGGTGGAGGACGAGAGCGGGCATCGCTACTGGCTGATGCGCGAAGGGCTTTATGACGATGCGCGAGGGGGGCCGCCGCGCTGGTATGTGTGCGGGCTATTCGCATGACTGCCCCTCCTTACGCCGAACTTCAGGTCACCACCAATTTCTCCTTCCTGCGCGGGGCGAGCCACGCCTCGGAACTGGTCGAGCAGGCCAGGGCGCTCGGCCTCTCGGCCATCGGGGTATGCGACCGCAATACGCTGGCCGGTGTGGTACGCGCCCACACGGCGGCCAAGGAGCAGGGTCTGAAACTGCTGGTCGGCGCACGCCTCGACCTTGCCTGCGGGCTCAGCCTGATCTGCTATCCCGAAACCCGCGACGCCTATGGCCGCCTCTCCGCCCTGATCTCGAAGGGCAAGATGAAAGCGCCCAAGGGCGAATGCCATCTGACCCTTGAAGACGTGATGGAGGCAGGCCAGGGCCAGTGCGTCATCGCCGTGCCGCCAGAAGAGATTGATGCCCGCTTCGAGGCCGTGCTGGAACGGCTGGGCGCGGCCTTTGCCGGGCGCATCTGGCTGGCAGCAAGCTGGCGCTACCGGGGCCGCGACCGCGAGCGCATCGCCCGGCTGGATGCGCTGGGCCGGCGTGCCGGCACCCCCATCGTGGCGGTCAATGACGTGCTCTATCACGAGCCGAGGCGGCGGCCCTTGCAGGACGTGATGACCTGCATACGCGAGCACTGCACCATCGAGGAGGCGGGCCTGCGCCTTGAGCCCCATGCCGAACGGCATCTCAAAAGCCCGGCCGAAATGGCGCGCCTGTTTGCAGGCTTCGAGGCCGCCATCGCCCGCACGCAGACAATTGCGGAGCGCTGCACGTTCAGCCTGGACGAGCTGCGCTATGAATACCCGGACGAGCCGGTGCCGCCCGGCTCCACCCCGCAGGCGCATCTGGAGCATCTGGCCTGGAAGGGCGCCAACTGGCGCTATCCCGGCGGGGTGAGCGCGAAAGTGAAGGCGCTTCTGGAAAAGGAGCTCGCCCTCATCGCGGAGCTGCAATACGCGGCCTATTTCCTCACCGTGAACGACATTGTCGCCTGGGCGCGCGCGCAAGGCATTCTGTGTCAGGGGCGCGGCTCTGCCGCCAATTCGGCCGTGTGCTACTGCCTTGGCATCACCT
>NZ_JBQLZR010000167.1:0-8808 GCF_052168375.1 Glycocaulis sp. | reverse complement strand
AGGCCATCCGCCAGCTTGGCCAGGAGCTGGGCCGCGACAACGCCATCTTCATCCACGTTACCTTGCTGCCCTATATCAAGGCGGCCGGCGAGATGAAGACGAAGCCGACCCAGCACTCGGTGAAGGAACTCCGTTCCATCGGTATCCAGCCGGATATCCTGCTGTGCCGCTGCGAGATTCCGATCGACCCGTCCGACAAGCGCAAGATTGCCCTGTTCTGCAACGTGCCCGAAAGTGCCGTCATCGAGGGGCGTGACGCGTCCTCGCTCTATGACGTGCCGCTGGAATACCATGCCCAGGGATTTGACAACGTGGTCCTGGAACGTTTCGGCCTGAGCGATGCGCCTGAACCGGACCTCACCCGCTGGCAGGCAATCTCCAAGGCCGTGAACGAGCCTGATGGTCAGGTGACCATAGCCGTTGTCGGCAAGTACACCGTACTGATCGACGCCTACAAATCGCTGATGGAAGCGCTCAACCATGGCGGCATCGCCAATGGCGTGAAGGTGAAACTGCGCTGGCTGGACTCCGAGCAGTTCGAAAAGCCGGACGCGTTTTCACCGCTGGAAGACGTTCACGGCATCCTGGTGCCCGGCGGCTTTGGCGAACGGGGTGCCGAAGGCAAGATTGCCGCTGCCCGCTTTGCCCGTGAGCGCGGCGTTCCCTATTTCGGCATCTGTTTCGGCATGCAGATGGCCGTCATCGAGGCCGCACGTAACCTGGCCGGTATCGAGGGCGCAGGCAGCTCTGAATTTGGCGAACCCAAAGTGCCGCTGGTCGGCCTGATGACCGAATGGGCCAAGGGCAATGAGCTCGAGCGCCGGTCCAAAGCAGGTGATCTCGGCGGCACGATGCGTCTTGGTGCCTATCCGGCCAAGCTGGTGCCGGGCACCCGCGCCCATGAGGTCTATGGCTCTGAAGACATTTCCGAACGCCATCGCCATCGCTACGAAGTGAATGTGCACTTCCGTGAACAGCTTGAAGCGGCAGGGCTCATTTTCTCCGGCCTGTCACCGGACGGGCTCCTGCCGGAAATCGTCGAGCACAAGGGGCATCCCTGGTTCATCGGCGTCCAGTTCCACCCGGAGCTGAAATCGCGCCCCTTCGATCCGCACCCGCTTTTTGCCAGCTTCATCGCTGCAGCGATGGAGCACTCACGGCTGGTGTAGGGGGAGGAAAGGGCGGCAGTCCGCGCCAGAGGTCCTGTCGACTCATCTCAACAGTACGTTCCGAGCCTTGATGTCGTCTGGCCTGCGGGCGGGACTGCGCCAAGGCATGATACACCAGCAAGCGCGGCGAATCACGTAAATGCTGGAAACGCCGCGCCAAGGCGCACCAGACAGGTTGCCTTGACGGTTCCAAACAGGTATAGCCCGCCGCTCACTGCTTCGCATAACCCATGCGGGGCAGGACGGATTTTTGAAAACGACAAGTTCAGGAGAGACCCATGGCGGTCCCTAAGCGCAAAACCTCCCCGTCCAAGCGTGGCATGCGCCGCGGCCATGACGCGATCGGCACCACGGCCTATGTCGAAGACAAGGACACTGGCGAGCTGCGCCGTCCGCACCATGTCGATCTGAAGACCGGCATGTATCGCGGCCAGCAGATCCTGACGCCGAAAGAAGACTAGCCGCCTGCGCTCCGGCGCGCGTCTGTCTGACATGACACTTGCAAAAGCCCTGCGCGAACATCCGCGCGGGGCTTTTGTCTTGACCGGGCCTCGGCTATCAAGCGCGCCAATAGCTTCCCTGCCTGCGCGGACGCTGTCCATGCAGCCTGATCCAAGGATGATCCCATGACCGCCATCACCGACATCATCGCGCGCGAAATTCTCGACAGCCGCGGCAATCCCACGATCGAGGTCGATGTCGAGCTGGAGGATGGTTCTATCGGCCGGGCAGCCGTGCCGAGCGGCGCATCCACCGGCGCCCATGAGGCCGTGGAGCTGCGCGATGGAGGCGACCGCTATCGCGGCAAGGGCGTGCGCAAGGCGGTGGAGGCCGTCGAGGGCGAGATTTTCGATGCGCTGGCCGGTTTTGATGCCGAGGAGCAGCGCCGCATCGATCAGACCCTTATCGCGCTTGATGGTACCGCCAACAAATCGCGCCTTGGCGCCAACGCCATGCTGGGCGTGTCGCTGGCAGCGGCGAAGGCGTCGGCCCTTTCGGCCAACATGCCGCTCTACCGCTATCTGGGCGGCGTCAATGCGCGCGTCCTGCCAACCCCGATGATGAACATCATCAATGGCGGCGCCCATGCGGACAATCCGATCGATTTTCAGGAATTCATGATCATGCCGACCGGTTTTGACCGGTTCTCCGAGGCTTTGCGTTGCGGTGCGGAAATCTTCCATGCCCTGCGCGCTCGCCTGAAGGCAGATGGCCACAACACCAATGTCGGCGATGAGGGCGGTTTTGCCCCGGACCTGCGCAGCCCCGAGGAAGCGCTGGACGCCATCATGGCCGCTATCGAGAATGCGGGCTACAAGCCCGGCGAGAACGTCGTGCTCGCGCTCGACGTTGCCTCGACCGAGTTCTATCGCAACGGCAATTATGTTCTGGAAGGCGCTGGCAAGACCTATGACGGGGCCGGCTTCACCGCCTACCTGCAAGGGCTTGTTTCGGCCTATCCGATCATCTCGATCGAAGACGGCATGGCCGAGGATGACTGGGAAGGCTGGAACCTTCTCACCGCCGCGCTCGAGGGCGATTGCCAGCTCGTTGGTGACGACCTTTTCGTGACCAATCCCGAGCGCCTCTATCGCGGCATCCAGGAAGGAGCCGCCAACGCCATCCTGGTCAAGGTCAACCAGATCGGAACCCTTTCCGAAACGCTCGACGCCGTGGAAATGGCCCTGCGCGCCGGTTATGGCGCGGTAATGAGCCACCGCTCCGGCGAAACCGAGGACAACACAATTGCCGATCTCGCCGTGGCGACCAATTGCGGGCAGATCAAGACCGGTTCACTGGCCCGCGCTGACCGCACGGCCAAGTACAACCAGCTCCTGCGTATCGAGGCGGAACTGGGCGACATGGCTATCTATGCCGGACGCAGCGGCATCGCCGCAGAATAGGGAACCGGCGCTGGCGAATCACACAGCTTCCCGATTCGCCTAACGTTTCCTTTACGCTATCGCGCTAGCCTCCATCCTGTTCGATCCGCAAAAGGCGGACGGTGGATGGAGGCGGGTATGAATGCGCTAAAGCGCTTCATCCTGATGGGTCTGATGGTTGGCGTTCTGGGCTATGTTGCCCACCACGCCTTCTATTCTGACCGGGGGTTTGTGCAGCAGGCCACAGTGGCGGCGCGCATTGCGCAGGCCGAGGCTGAGCTGGAGGCGGTGCGCGCTGAGCGCCTGCGTCTTGAGGACAGGGTTGCACGCCTGTCACCCAGTTCGGGAGAGCTGGATCTCGACTATGTAGAGGAACGTGCCCGCGAAGTGCTGAACTTCGCTCACCCGCACGAAATCATTGTCCGTCTGGCGCCGCAACCGGTCGCCTACTGACGGATTGTGCGCCGCGCAATAAATTCTTCGCATACGCAAAAATACGGTTTCGGGCTTTACCGCCCTAGGCCCGTTCTGTTAATCCCGGCGAGTGTAAACGCTAGGGAGCGCGGAATTATTTCGCGTGTGAAATATGGCCGCCAGACAAACCGGTAGCGCCCGCAAGACGGGGTCGGCTTCTGCAGGTGCGAAATCGAAAGGCGGCACTTCCGCCGCCAAGGCAGGGGGCGCGGGTGCCGATGCCTATATCGGCTGGTATCGCGACATGCTGCTCATCCGTCGCTTTGAAGAGAAGGCGGGCCAGCTTTACGGCATGGGTCTGATCGCCGGCTTCTGCCACCTCTATATTGGTCAGGAAGCGGTCGTCGTCGGCGTGCAGAGCGCGCTGCGCGAAGGTGACCAGGTGATTACCGGCTACCGCGATCACGGCCACATGCTGGCAACCGGCATGACAGCCAATGGCGTGATGGCAGAGCTGACTGGCCGGGAAGGGGGCTACTCCCGCGGCAAGGGCGGCTCAATGCACATGTTCTCCCGCGAGAAACAGTTCTTTGGCGGCCACGGCATTGTCGGCGCACAGGTAGCCCTTGGCACGGGCCTCGCCTTTGCCAATCGCTATCGTGAGGACGGCAAGGTCTGCGCAGCCTATTTCGGGGACGGTGCCGCCAATCAGGGCCAGGTCTACGAAAGCTTCAACATGGCCAAGATCTGGGACCTTCCGGTGATCTACATCATCGAGAACAACCAGTACGCCATGGGCACTAGCGTGAAGCGCTCCTCGTCGGAGACCCATCTCTACAAGCGCGGCGTTTCCTTCAATATCCCCGGCGAGGAAGTCGACGGCATGGATGTGAACGCGGTCTACGAGGCTGCGAAGAAGGCCGTCGAGCACGCCCGTTCCGGCAAGGGTCCGTATATCCTCGAGATGAAGACCTACCGCTATCGCGGCCACTCCATGTCGGACCCGGCCAAATACCGCACCCGGGACGAGGTGAACGAGTATCGCGAGCACAAGGACCCGATCGATCTGGCGAAAAAGCGCATTCTGGATGGCAAGTTTGCCACCGAAGAGCAGCTGAAGGAGATCGAGAAGGAGATCAAGAAGATCGTCGCTGAATCGGCCGAGTTTGCCCAGTCCAGCCCGGAGCCGGACCCGTCAGAACTCTACACCGACGTGCTGATCGAATCGTAAGGCGAGGCAAGGCAAACCATGGCTATCGAAGTACTCATGCCCGCTCTTTCTCCGACCATGGAGGAGGGCACGCTCGCCCGCTGGCTCGTCAAGGAAGGCGATGAGGTAAAGTCCGGCGATGTGATCGCCGAGATCGAGACCGACAAGGCCACCATGGAGGTGGAAGCCGTCGAGGAAGGTGTTGTCGCCAAGCTGCTGGTTGAGGCCGGCACCGAAAACGTCAAGGTCAACGCGCCCATCGCCATTCTGAAAGAGGAAGGCGAAAGCGACGAGGCGGCGTCCTCAGCCACCAAAACCGCTGACACGCCGTCCGATAATGGCGACAGCAAGGGCAAGCAGGCGACCAGCGGCAAGGCTTCGGACCGTGCCGAGCCTTCCTCCGGCAGCTCAACGAAGGACGAAGGCGGGCTGAAGGCCAAGTCCTCCTCCCTCAAGGATCCTGAAATCCCTGAAGGTACAAAGATGGTATCCACCACTGTGCGCGACGCGCTGCGTGATGCCATGGCCGAGGAAATGCGCCGTGATGCGAGCGTCTTCGTCATGGGCGAGGAAGTTGCCGAATACCAGGGTGCCTACAAGGTCACCCGCGAGCTGCTCCAGGAGTTTGGCGCCAAGCGCGTGGTCGATACGCCGATTACCGAACACGGCTTTGCCGGTGTGGGTGTAGGCGCGGCCTTTGCGGGTCTTCGCCCCATCGTGGAGTTCATGACTTTCAACTTCGCCATGCAGGCGATTGACCACATCATCAACTCGGCCGCGAAGACGCTCTACATGTCCGGCGGGCAGATGGGCTGCCCCATCGTGTTCCGGGGGCCGAACAGCGCAGCGAGCCGCGTCGGCGCCCAGCACAGCCAGGACTATTCGGCCTGGTATGCCAATGTGCCGGGCCTGAAGGTTATTGCGCCGTACTGCGCAGCCGACGCCAAGGGCCTTCTGAAAGCGGCCATTCGCGATCCCAACCCGGTCGTGTTCCTCGAGCATGAGCTCATCTACGGTGAGAGCTTCGATGTGCCCGATGTCGATGACTGGGTTCTGCCTATCGGCAAGGCTCGGATCCGCCGGGAAGGCACTGACTGCACGATCACGGCCCATTCGCGCATGGTCGGCTTTGCCTTGCAGGCCGCCGAAAAGCTCAGCCAGGAAGGCATAGAGTGCGAGGTTATCGATCTTCGCACCCTGCGCCCGCTCGACACCGATACGGTCGTGGAAAGCGTGAAAAAGACCAACCGCATCGTCTGTGCCGAGGAAGGCTGGGGCCGCATGGGCGTTGGCGCGGAGATCGCTGCGGTCGTGACGGCAGAGGCCTTCGACTATCTCGATGCGCCGCCTGCCCGCGTGCACCAGGCCGATGTGCCGCTTCCCTACGCGGCCAACCTTGAAAAGCTCGCCCTGCCGGGTGTCGATGACATCATCAAGGCGGTCAAAGCCGTCTGTTACGCGGAGTAGATGTGATGCGTCACCTACTAAAATTGATGCTGGATGGAGCACCACCATCTCCTAGAGAAGCCCTGCTTCATTTCGAAGATAAATTAACAGATGACGCTTTAGACTATGCCAGTTTAGATGAGAAAGTCGCCGCTTATGAGTTTTTGTTAGCCTTTATAAATAAAAATTCAATTCCATTGCTTGAATATTATGACATTGATGCTCAGCAGCTATCTGGCTGGATGAACGCTATAAACTACGGTGAAGAAAAATATAAATTATATGTTCTGATGTCTCAGATTAGAGCAAACAAAAATAATATAATGTCTGGAAGCATTGAGTCTGATGTTGCACGTGCTCTTGAGGAATACGATGGCTTGATAAAAGCCCATCGACCGGTCGGGGAATTTGGATATGCAAGGTTGACTGGAGAAGAAAAAGAGGAATTAAGGGGGCACCTTGACCATATTCGTGGAATAATAGACCGGTCCGATATACCTAGTCAAAAAAAGAATGCTTTGTTTGTTAGAATTGCAAACTTACAAAAGGAAATAGATAAAGAAGGTACAAAAACAGACGAATTTTTTGCATTTATGGGCGATTTGTCCATGTGCGTCGGGCAAATGGCTAAAAATGCACAGCCTGCAACAGATGAGTTAAAGGCGATACTGCGCATCGTCATGCGTTCGCGCGCTGCAAACGAGCAAGCGGTGCTCCCGTCAAACAGCGAAACGGCGATGCTTCCCTTTGTTCGCGATGAAGAAGAAAGTGAGTAAGCGCCATGGCAATCGAAATCCTGATGCCTGCCCTCTCGCCGACCATGGAGGAAGGCACGCTCTCGCGCTGGCTCGTAAAAGAGGGCGATGAGGTAAAATCTGGCGATGTGATCGCCGAGATCGAGACCGACAAGGCCACCATGGAAGTGGAAGCCGTCGATGAAGGCCGCATCGGCAAGATCGTCGTCGATGGCGGCACCGAAGGGGTGAAGGTCAATGCCGTCATAGCCATGCTTCTGGAAGAGGGCGAAGACGAGAGTGCGTTGAAAGGCGCGGGCAAGGCAAAAGAGACCAAATCGTCCAAGGACGAATCCCCCCCTCCGTCCGCCAAGGCGGACACCTCCCCCGCAGGCGGGGAAGGAAAGAAGGGCGAGGATGCGGTTTCCTCCCCCGTTCACGGTGGGGTGAAGCGCGAAGCGGTGAACGCTGAGCGTAAGCGAGACGTAGGGGGGGATTCCCGCCTCAAGGCGTCGCCGCTGGCCAAGCGCATGGCCGCGATTGAAGGCCTCGACCTGTCTTCGCTCGAAGGCTCCGGCCCGAACGGCCGTATTGTAAAGCGCGACGTGGAAGCCGCGATCTCGCAAGGCGTGGCGAAGGCTCCAAAAGCCGACACGGCGCCCGAAACGAAATCCGCGCCAGCGCCCGCCAGGGCCGAGCCTGGCAAGATCAGCGTGGAAAGCCTGCATCTGGAAGACGGTACGTACGAAGTCGTTCCACTGGACGGCATGCGCAAGACGATAGCGCGCCGCATGACGGCGAGTTTCCGCGATGTGCCGCACTTCCCGCTGACCATCGATCTGGAACTGGATGCGCTGCTGAAACTGCGCTCGGAATTGAACGCCAAGGCGCCGGAAGGCGTGAAAGTGTCGGTCAACGACATGCTCATCCGCGCCTGCGCGCTCGCACTCGTCCGGGTGCCGGAAAGCAATGCCAGCTATACCGATGAAGGTCTGGTGATGCACCGCCACGCCGATGTGGCGGTGGCCGTCGCGATCGATGGCGGGCTGATCACCCCGGTGATCAAGAAGGCTGAAACCAAAGGCCTGGCGAAAATCTCCGAAGAGATGAAAGACCTTGCGGCCCGAGCGCGTGAGCGCAAGCTGAAGCCGGAAGAGTTCCAGGGCGGCACCTTCTCCATCTCCAATCTCGGCATGATGGGGATCAAGTCCTTTGCCTCCATCATCAACGAGCCGCAGGGCATGATCATGTCGGTGGGCGCCGGCGAGAAGCGTGCCGTGGTGAAGAATGACGCGCTGGCTATCGCCACCGTCATGACCGTCACGCTGACTTGCGACCACCGCGTGGTGGACGGCGCTGTAGGGGCGAAATTCCTCTCGGCCTTGAAACCGCTGATCGAAGATCCAGTGACGATGTTGCTCTAGGCCAATTGCCGCCCTTACCAGTCAGGAGTGCCGGACATGGCATCTGAAAATTTCGATCTCATCGTCATTGGCGGCGGGCC
This sequence comes from Glycocaulis sp., assembly GCF_052168375.1. Classification (NCBI taxonomy): domain Bacteria; kingdom Pseudomonadati; phylum Pseudomonadota; class Alphaproteobacteria; order Maricaulales; family Maricaulaceae; genus Glycocaulis; species Glycocaulis sp. Next base: position 448 of record NZ_JBQLZR010000167.1, on the reverse strand, counting down.
GGGCGGCTATGTCGCCGCCATCCGCGCGAGCCAGCTGGGCATGAAAACGGCTGTGGTGGAGCGCGAGCATCTGGGCGGCATCTGCCTGAATTGGGGCTGCATCCCGACCAAGGCGCTGCTTCGCACGTCCGATATCTACCATTTGTTCCAGCGCGCCGAGGAGTTCGGGCTGAAGGCCGATAATGTCCGTTTCGACATTGAGGCCACTGTCAAACGCTCACGCAAGGTCGCCGGGCGGCTGTCCGGCGGGGTGGGGCATTTGCTGAAAAAGAACAAGGTCACCGTCATCGAGGGCGAGGCGAAGCTGGAAAAGGGCGCCAAGGCGCCGAAAGTCGTCGTGAAGGCCAAGGACGGCAAATCCTCCACGCACGAGGCGAAGCACGTCTACCTCGCGACAGGTGCCCGCGCGCGCACCATTCCGGCGGCCGGGCTGGAACCTGATGGCAAG
>NZ_JBQLZR010000166.1:0-18622 GCF_052168375.1 Glycocaulis sp. | reverse complement strand
GCTGGCGATTTTCGTGCTCGCCATTTTCGTCGGCTATTATGTGGTGTGGTCGGTGACACCGGCCCTCCACACGCCCCTGATGAGCGTTACCAACGCGATCTCCTCGGTGATCATTGTCGGCGCGCTGCTCGCTGCTGGTGCAGCGGCAACGGGGCTTGGCAGCCGGTTTGCGCAAGGCACCGGACTTCTCGCCGTGGTGCTGGCCTCGATCAACATATTCGGCGGCTTCCTCGTCACCCAGCGCATGCTGGCCATGTACAAGAAAAAGGAGAAGCCGGCGGCGGCGGCCAAGGAGTCCGTTGAATGACCCCCAATCTTGCCGCCCTTTTCTATCTCGGCTCGGGCATATTGTTCATTCTGGCGCTGCGGGGGCTGTCCAACCCTGAGACCGCGCGCCAGGGCAATTATTTTGGCATGGCGGGCATGGCGATTGCCATTGCCACCACCCTGCTTCTTCTGGATATCGGCTTTACCGGCTTCATTTTCATTGCGGGCGCGATCGCCATTGGCGGCACGATCGGCGCGGTCATTGCCCGGCGCATCGCGATGACGGCCATGCCCCAGCTCGTCGCCGCCTTCCACTCCCTTGTCGGTATGTGTGCGGTGCTGGTTGCAGCAGCGGCGCTCTATGCACCCTCCGCCTTCGGGATTGCCGACGAGATGGGCGGGCTCAAGGCCCTCTCCCTCATCGAGCTGGGCGTTGGGACGGCCATTGGCGCGATTACCTTCTCCGGCTCCGTCATCGCCTTCATGAAGCTGCAAGGCATCATGTCGGGCGCGCCCCTGGTCTTCAAAGGCCAGCACTGGCTCAATCTCGCCCTTGGCATTGCGACCGCCCTCTTCATCGCCTTCCTCGTCGCTTCGGGCGGGGATGCGAAAATGGCGTTCTGGATCGTCGCGGTGCTCGCGCTGGTGCTGGGCGTGCTGCTGATCGTGCCGATTGGCGGCGCGGACATGCCGGTCGTCGTCTCCATGCTGAACTCGTATTCGGGCTGGGCGGCAGCGGCGCTCGGCTTCACGCTGGAAAACACCGCGCTTCTCGTTACCGGCGCGCTCGTCGGATCGTCCGGCGCGATCCTCTCCTACATCATGTGCAAGGGGATGAACCGCTCCTTCATTTCGGTGCTTCTGGGCGGGTTTGGCGGCGAGAGCGTCGCCTCGGCGGCAGCCGATACGGGCGGGCGCATCGTCAAGCAGGGCTCTGCCGATGATGCCGCCTTCATCCTGAAAAATGCCGGCAAGGTGATCATCGTGCCGGGCTATGGCATGGCTGTGGCGCAAGCCCAGCACGCGCTGAAAGAAATGGGCGACGCGCTGAAAGCTGAAGGCGTGGACGTGTCCTACGCCATTCACCCCGTGGCGGGCCGCATGCCCGGCCATATGAACGTGCTGCTGGCTGAAGCCCAGGTGCCCTATGACGAGGTGTTCGAGCTGGAGGACATCAACTCCTCCTTCTCGCAGGCCGATGTGGCCTTCGTGATCGGGGCCAATGACGTGACCAATCCGGCCGCGGAAGACGACCCTTCCAGCCCCATCTATGGCATGCCGGTATTGCAGGTTTGGAAAGCGGGCACGGTGATGTTTATCAAGCGCTCGCTGGGTTCAGGCTATGCCGGTGTCGACAACCCGCTCTTCTTCCGGGACAACACGATGATGCTGCTGGGCGATGCCAAGAAAATGGCTGAGAGCATCGTCAAGGCGATGCACTAGGCGCTTCACCTTCCGTTCACCAGAATTTTGGAAGGCTCTCCCCGAATGGGAGGGCCTTTTTCCATGCTGATTGCGTCCGCACCGCTTGCCGCTGTCATGCTCTCCGCCGGTCCGGCGGCCGGAGCAGACTGCACGTTCGATGGCATCGCCCTTCACGGGCGGGTGCAGATCGTCAGCAGCTTTCCCGACATCAAGGTGGAGCTCGTGGAGAGCTTTCCCGACATCCGGGTCCAGCAGGTGACGAGTTTTCCAGATGCGTGTGGCCGCTGGCAGTTTGTCGAAAGTTTTCCGGACTTCACGATCCAGCTTGTGGAGAGCTTTCCCGATCTGCGGGTTCAATATGTGACGAGCTTTCCGGGAGTGCGGTGAGCTTCTGCCCCATGTCCCTCGTCCTTCGAGCGCCCTTACTTCACTTTAGCCAGCGATATCCTCACGCGTGTTGATCTCCTGCGTGATGCGGGCAATCACGTCTTCCACCTTCACCGTTCCCAGATCGCCATGGTCGCGATGGCGCAGCGCAACCGTACCGGCTTCGGCCTCGGCATCACCGACAACCAGCATGTAGGGAATCTTGCGGTTCTGTGCATTGCGAATCTTCTTCTGCATGCGCTCCCCGGCCAGATCGGCCTCGACGCGAATGCCCGAATGCACCGACTTGGTGTCAGCGGCAAAGAGGCGCTTCTGCACCTCCTGCGCATACGCCTCATGCCGGTCGGCAATCGGGATCACCACCGCCTGGACGGGCGAGAGCCAGACCGGGAACTTGCCGGCATAATGCTCGATCAGGAAGGCGACGAAACGCTCGTGTGACCCCAGCGGCGCGCGGTGGATTACATAGACGGGCTTTTTCGAGCCATCCTCGGAGGTGTATTCCAGATCGAAGCGCTTGGTCGCCATGAAGTCGAGCTGGTTGGTCGAGATGGCGTATTCGGTGCCGACAACGGACTTCGCCATGAAGTCCACTTTCGGACCGTAGAAAGCCGCCTCGCCATCGACTTCCTTGTAGGGATAGCCGGACTCGTCCATCGCCTCTTTCAGGATGCGCAGCGCCTTCATCCAGCCTTCGGTATCGTCGACATACTTGTCGAGATTGTCGAAGTCCGGCAGCGACAGGCGCATCCAGAAATCCTCGATGCCAAACATGCGATAGTATTTTGCATGCATGTGCATCACGGCCAGGAACTCGTCCTTGGCCTGGTCTTCGCGGCAATAAATGTGCGCGTCGTTCTGGCAGAAGCCGCGCACGCGCATCAGGCCGGACAGGCCGCCCGATGCCTCGTAGCGATAGACCTGCCCGTATTCGGACAGGCGCACCGGCAGATCACGATAGCTCCACTGGTCGTGGGCGTAGATCATGTGGTGGTGCGGGCAGTTCATCGGCCGCAGATAGTATTCCTGCTCGTCGATCATGATCGGCGCGTACATGTCGTCGGCGTAGTAGGGCAGGTGGCCGGACTTGTGATAGAGTTCACCCTTGGTGATGTGGGGCGTCGACACGCGCTGATAGCCCGAAGCGCGCTCTTCCTGACGGGCCAGATGTTCCAGCTCGTCGCGGATCACATTACCGGCAGGCAGCCAGAGCGGCAGGCCGGCACCGACCTCTTCCACGATGGTGAAGAGGCCCAGCTCCTTGCCGATCTTGCGGTGATCGCGCTTGGCCTGTTCTTCAAGGCGCAGGATCTCGGCGTCGAGCTCCTCCTTGGTGTCAAAGCAGAGCGCGTGGATGCGCTGCAATTGCGGGTTCTTGGCATCGCCGCGCCAGTAGGCGCCCGCGATGGAGCGCAGCTTGAAATGGCCGACCTGACCGGAATGATCCACGTGCGGACCGCGGCACAGATCGACGAAATCGCCCAGCTTGTAGAAGCTGACGGAATCGAGGCCGTCACCGGCAACGCTTTCGTCACCCGTCTCCTTGGCAATCGCCGTCGAGCCCTTGTCGCGGAGGAGTTCGAGCAATTCCACCTTAAAGTCCTGGCCCTCGCGGCGCATGTACTCGATAGCGCTGTCGATCGGCAGCTCCTCACGCACCATCGGCACCCGGTCTTTACGCATTTCCTTCATGCGTTTCTCGATCGTGGCGAGATCTTCCGGGGTCAGGGTGTTGGGCAGGTTGATGTCGTAATAGAAACCGGTCGCAGTCGCCGGCCCCACGCCAAAGCGGGCTTCGGGCCAGATTTCCTTCACGGCAGCGGCCATCAGGTGGGCCGCCGTGTGGCGCTTCGTATCAACGGGGAAGTCTTGCTGTGACATGGGCTTCTTGACGTGGGTAAGTGAACAGGGATGGCCCCGGATTTAAGCGCGTGCGCCGCACAAGTCCATGGCCGGATTCTGCATCGATGTAATAATATTACATCGATGCTAGCTCATGGTCCGGCGCAGGGCATCGCGCCAGCCGTCCAGATGGCGCTTGCGCCAGGCAGGATCAGCAGAAGGGGCAAAGCGCTGTTCGGCCTGCCAGAGGCGCGCCGCATCCTCAATGGCGCTGAAATGCCCGGCGCCCAGCCCCGCCAGAAAGGCTGCGCCCCAGGCCGTCGTTTCCGGGTTGACCGGACGCACCACTTCCAGATCGCAAATGTCTGCTAGGCGCTGCAGGAAAGCATTGTTGGCGACCATGCCGCCATCGACCTTCAAGGTCAGGGTCTGCGCGCCATCCGCGCGCATGGCGGTCAGAAGATCATGGGTCTGGAAGGCGGTGGACTCCAGCGCCGCGCGCGCAATCTCTGCCCGCCCTGCCCCCCGCGTCAGCCCGGTGATGAGGCATCTGGCCTCAGGCTTCCAGTGCGGTGCACCAAGACCGGTGAAGGCTGGCACCAGATAGACCGGGGCATCGGGGTCGGCGCTGGCGGCCAGCGCCTCGACCTCGGAAGCTTTGGAGATCAGGCCCAGCCCGTCGCGCAGCCACTGAATGGTCGCACCGGCCGAGAGGACCGAGCCTTCCAGCGCGAAAGCAGACTTGCCTTCCAGCCGCCAGGCCGTCGTCGCCAGCAAGCGGTTGTTCGAGGTCACGCGCGTCCCGCCGGTATTCAGGATCATGAAGGCGCCGGTGCCGTAAGTCGATTTCATTTCGCCCGGCGCAAGACAGGCCTGTCCGATGGCGGCGGCCTGCTGGTCTCCGGCCGACCCGGTAATGGGGATGGCCTTGCCGAGGATCGGCTTGTCGGCCACTCCCAGATCCCCGGCGCAATCGGTCACCTCCGGCAGGAGCGCACGGGGTATGCCGAACAGGCGCAAGAGCTCCTCATCCCAGTCCTGCGCTTCAAGATTATAGAGGCTGGTCCGGCTGGCATTCGTGGCGTCCGTGATGTGACGCCTGCCTTTGGTCAGCCGCCAGATCAGGAAGCTTTCCACCGTGCCGAAGGCGAGCTTTCCGCTTTCCGCCCTCTTGCGGGCACCCGGCACGCTATAGAGGATCCAGCCGATCTTCGTGGCGGAAAAATACGGATCGAGCACGAGCCCGGTTTTTGCGGCGACCATCGGCCCGGCACCATCGGCTTCCAGCCTTGCGCAGGCCTCGCCGGTGCGCCGGTCCTGCCAGACAATGGCATTGTGAACAGGCTCGCCGGTCTGCCGGTCCCAGAGGAGCGTCGTCTCGCGCTGGTTGGTGACGCCAAGCGAGGCGATCTCATAGCCCTTGGCTTCGCCAGCCCTGATTGCCTTGCGCGCAGTGGAGATCACCGTTGCCCAGATCACTTCAGGGTCATGCTCCACCCATCCGGGTCGCGGATAGATTTGGGTGAACTCTTCCTGGGCAAGGGAAATGACGCGGCCTTCAAGGTCGAACACCATGGCGCGGCTGGACGTCGTGCCCTGATCGAGCGCCAGTATGGCGGGCGCCTTGCGTGAACGATTGAGCATGTGCTTTCCCCTGATGCCAAGGCAGTGGCGGCGTTTCGAGAATGCAGGCTAAACTCCCGGCAGCAAAGAGGAAGGGGGCAGGGATGAGCGGTTTCCAGCCGGAGTTTGTGGACAGCGCGACCGGGGCCCGTCTGTGCCTGCGGGTGATGGAAGCCGAGGGCCCGGCCAGAGGCATCGTGATGATCCATCACGGCCTTGCCGAGCATGGCGGACGCTATGAGCGCTTTGCGCGCTATCTCGCCTCACGGGGCTATCATGCCTGTGCCCATGATCATCGCGGCCACGGCCAGACAAGCGCGCCGGATGCTCCGCCGCGCGTCTATGCGCTCAAGGACGGCTGGATGAAGGTGATGGGCGATGCGCGCTTTGTGCGCGAGCACATGATGGCCCGCTTTCCCGGCCTGCCTCTGATCGTTTTCGGACACTCCATGGGCGGCGTTATCGCGATGAACCAGGCGATGGACGAGCATCAGCATCTGGCCGGCGTCGCGGTGTGGAACGCAAACCTTGCTCTGGGCGGCCTTGCAGGCCTCATGCGCGCCTTGCTCTGGATCGAAGGGCTTTTCCGCAAGCCTGCCGGTCCCAGCCTCTGGCTGAATGCGCTCACCTTCGAGGCCTGGGGCAAGCAGGTGAAAAAGGCCCGCACGGATTGTGACTGGCTGTCGCGCATACCCGAAGAGGTGGATGCCTACATTGCCGATCCCTTGTGCGGCTGGCCGGCCTCGCGCCTGCTCTGGCGTGATTTCGTCAATGGGTTTGAGCGCGGAGAGGACGGCGCACGCCTTGAAAACATGGCACGCGACCTGCCCATTCATCTCGCAGGCGGCGGCGCCGACCCGGCGACGAATAACGGCAAGGCGGTCAAGATCCTCGCCGGGCGGCTCTACAATAACCGCTTCACCCGCGTCACCTTGCGCCACGACCCCAAGGCGCGCCATGAAACCCTCAACGAAATCGGCTACGAGCAGGCCATGAGTGATCTTGCCGACTGGGCCGACCGCATCATAGCCGAAGGACGCGTGCCGCAATGACGATCGAGACAATCCCCTCGCGCAAGGGCCTGCGCCTGCGCTCGCTTCTGGGCCGGCGCATGGCGCGCAAGGCGGGCCGTTCGAGCCTGTCTCCGGCTACAAGCGCAGACCACGCCCGTGCGCGCATGGACAAGGCCGGGCGCCAGCTGCCCATGCCGAAAGATGTGGAGGTTGCCCGCACCGAAATCGGCGGCTGCGATGCGCTGGCCTTTGCACCGGAAAGCCCGCGCAAGGGGGTTCTGGTCTATCTGCATGGCGGCGGGTATTCGCGTGGCTCTGCACTCAGCCATCGCGCGCTCGTCGCGCGCATGGCTGCGGCCTTTTCGTTGAACGCCGTCTCGGTCAATTACCGGATGGCACCTGAACACCCCTGCCCGGCAGCCATTGAGGATGCAGTTGCAGCCCTCGAAGCCGTCATGGCGGACGAAAAAGGCCCGGTCATCCTTGCGGGCGATTCTGCCGGCGGCGGCCTGGCGCTGAGCGCGGCCATTCGCCTGCGTGATGCCGGAAAGCGCATTCCCGATGCGCTCTACCTTCTCTCGCCCTGGACAGACCTTTCCATGAGCGGGGAGAGCGTGGCCACCAAGGCGCAGCACGACCCGATGCTGAACCCGGACTATCTTGGCATGGGCGGCGCGCTCTATCTCGGCGGACGGCCGGGCACCGACCCGGAAGCGTCGCCGCTCTTTGCCGAACTTGCAGGCCTGCCGCCGGCCCTTATCCAGGTAGGCTCTGACGAGATTCTGCTGAGCGATTCCACCCGCCTTGCCGAAAAGCTGGAGGCTGCGAACGTGCCGGTAGAGTGCGAGGTCTGGGAGGGCATGTGGCATGACTTCCAGATCTTTTCGCCCCTTATTCCGGAAGCCGACTGGGCCATAGACCGGGCGCGCGTCTGGGTGGAATTGCAGCTGGCCTAGAAGGCTAAGCCCCCTCCCAGTCCGCATCGTCGCCGGGCCTGAGGGTCCACGCAAAGCGGCTGGCGAAGCCTTCCCAGTTCTGGATGATGATGCCGTCAGCGGTCTTGTACCAGGAGGGGCAGTCGCCCGCCCACACCGTGCCCGCAAGGCGCGCCTGAAGGCGGGCATTGTAGCGCTCTTCTGCCTCCGCCCGAACCGCGAGTGTGGCAAGGCCGCCGTCGAGGATCAGGCCCACCTTGTCAGCGATGTATTCGGCCTGGCGCTCGACCATGAAGATGATCGAGTTGTGCCCCAGATTGGTGTTCGGCCCGTAGAGCATGAAGAGGTTGGGAAACCCGCTCACCGCCACACCCTTGTAGGCGCGCGGGGACGCACCCCAGACCTCGCGCAAGGTTTGGCCCTCCGGCCCGGTTATCTCAAGCGTGGGCAGGAAGTCAGTGGTGACAAAGCCGGCCGCCAGAATGAGCGTATCGACGGGGTGGATTTCGCCATCCGCCGTCTCGACACCATCCTCATGGATGCGCCGTATGCGCGCGGTGACGAGGCGCACGGTCTCGCGCTGCATCACCTCGAACAGCTCGTTGGACAACAGCACGCGCTTGCAGCCGGGCGGGTAGTCCGGCGTCAGCTTTGCCCGCAGCTCTGGATCAGCCACGGACTTTTCAATCTTGCGGCGGGCTGTCCAGCGGGTGAAGGCGCTTGCCAGCGACCCCTTGCGCAAGGCGGGGTAGCGCAGTTCGTGGATCAGGAAGCTGCCCCAGCGATAGAGGCACTGCCAGCCCGGGATATGGGCAAAGGCCCATTTTTCAAAGCTTGTGAAAGCCCGGTCCGGCTTGTCGATGATCCAGTTGGGGGTGCGCTGGAAGACAGTAAGTTCGCGGGCGCGGCCCGCCACGTCCGGCAGGAGCTGGATGGCGCTGGCGGCATTTCCGATCACGCCCACCAGCTGGCCATCGAGGCGCACTGACGGCTTCCAGCGAGCCGTGTGTATCACCGGCCCCGCGAAACTCGCCAGCCCGTCAATCTGCGGTGTGAAAGGCTCGGACAGCTGGCCGACCGCACTGATCACCACGCGCGCCGCAATCTCGCTGCCGTCATCGAGGCGAACCTGCCAGTGATCGGCCTCGAAGCGCATGGAGGAAACGCACCGCCCGGTGCGCAAGTGTGGCTCGAGGCCGAAGCGGCGGGCGCAGTCCTCGAAATAGGCAAGTATCTCGCCTTGCAGCGCGTATTTGCGGCTCCAGTCGGGCTTCAGTGCGAAGGAGAAGGAATAGAGGTGGCTTGGCACATCACAGCCCGCCCCCGGATAGCGGTTATCGCGCCATACCCCGCCAAAACCGTCCGATTTCTCGATGATGAGAAAATCGTCCAGGCCACGCTTCTTGAGGTGATAGCCCATGGCAATGGCAGACATGCCCGCTCCGATGAGCAGCGTATCTACCCGCGCCGGAAGGGCATCCTCATTTGGCATAGAGGCTGTCGACAATGTCCCGGTTGCGTTCGATCACGACCTTGCGCTTGACCTTCATGGTGGGGGTCAACTCGCCGCCCTCCACGCTGAAACTGCCGGGCAAAACCGCAAACTTGCGGATATTTTCCACACGCGCATGGCGGGTGTTGAGCTGGTCAACGCCTTCCTGCAAGGCCGCCAGAACATCGGGGTGATTGCGGATATCACCGTCCAGACCCCGCTTCTTCGCGAAGGCAGCAAGACCGTCAGCACTCAAGGTGAGCAGCGCGCAGAGATAGGGCTTTGCGTCACCGACCACCACCGCATGCTCAACGAGCGCGATATTCATCAGGTCGGTTTCAAGGTTTGCCGGGGTGATATTCTTGCCGCCAGCGGTGATGATAATGTCCTTGATGCGCCCGGTAATGAAGATGAAGCCGTCATCATCAATGTTGACCACATCGCCGGTGCGCATCCAGCCATCGCTGGTGAAGCTGTCGGCGGTGGCGTCATTGTTCTTCATATAACCCTTGAAGACGTTCGGGCCCTTGACCAGAAGCTCGCCCTCTTCGGTGACCCGCGCCTCCATGCCCGGCACCAGCTTGCCCACCGAGCCCAGACGTACCGCGCCCGGCGCGTTGAAGGTGGAAGGCGCAGAGGTTTCCGACTGGCCGTAACCCTCATAGATCACGAGATCGAGCCCGGCGAAGAAGCGCAGGACTTCCGGCGAGATCGGGGCCGCGCCCGAGATCAGCATGCGCGACTGGTCGAGCCCCAGCGCGTCCTTCACCTTCGAGAGAACCAGCCTGTCGGCGATGAATTTCTGCAAGGCCAGTAGCGGCGAGACGGACGTGCCATCAATCTTTGCCAGATTGACCTTGCGGGCGGTCTCCATCGCCCATTTTGCCATCTTCGCCTTTGGGCCTGTTGCTTCTGCCAGCCGGCCCTGAATGGTCTCGGCCATTTTCTCCCAGACGCGTGGCACGCCAAAGAATATGGTTGGCCGGCAGGCTTTGAGATCATCGGCCAGCGTTTCCATGGACCGGGCAAACCAGAGCGTTCCGCCTGCGGCCGCGTGGTTATGCACCGAGGCCTGCTGCTCGGCGATGTGGGCAATCGGCAGGTAGGAGAGCGAGCGATCGCCCTGCTGGCGTCCGAACATCTCGATCAGGGCCGACGCGCTCCAGGCGATATTGCCATGGCTCAGCATCACCGCCTTGGGCGGGCCGGTCGTGCCGGAGGTGTAGATGAGGCTCGCGACCCCGTGCTCTTCGAGCGCATCGAGACGGGCCAGCAATTCAGCCTCGTGATCCTCGGTACCAAGCGCCATGAAGGCGTCCCAGGAGAGGGTTCCATCAGGCGCCCCGGCGCCGCGCATGACGACGATGTGGGCAAGGTTTGGGCATTCGGCCTTCAGGGCCAGCGCCTGCTCGGCCTGCTCGGTGTTTTCCACCAGATAGACCGGGCTTTCGGAGTGCTGGAGGATATAGGTGATTTCCGGGGGCGCGCTGGTCCAGTAGATGCCGGCAGGGTTGCCTCCCGCCATCATCGCGGCATTGGCCATAATGGTCCATTCAGGACGGTTGAAGCCCAGTATGGCAACAGACTGGCCCTTGCCGAAGCCCAGCGCGAGGAGCGCGCGGCCGGCGCGTTTCGCTTCACCGGCATAGTCAGCCCAGGTGCGGGTGATCCAGCCGGAGCCATCATGAAAGACATAGGCAGGCGCGGACGCTTTCGTCTCGCCATTGTCCAGCAGGCGGGCCGGAGTGGACGCAAAGCGCTTGCCTCCGGCAAGTCGCGGCAGTTCGGCGGCTGTCGCGGCAACCATCATTATCCCTCCCCGAGATGCATCAGTGCGCGGGCTTCTGAAGGAGAGGCGATCTCCCGGCCCGCATTTCTCGCACATTGAACCAGAGCTTCGATGAGAGCGCCATTGCCAGATGCTCGCTCCCCGTCAGGCAGATAGAACGTGTCCTCCAGACCGGTACGCAACATGCCGCCCAGCTCGGCCGCGCGCTGGTGGACCGGCCAGATTTCGGTCCGGCCGATCAGTGTCGTCTGCCACGGATCACCCGCGCGCTTGTATTCGGTCAGAAGTTCGAGAAGGCGCGCATCGCACGGCATGCCGGACGCGACGCCCATCACGAAATTATAGTGCGCGGACGGGGCCATCCCGTTCTCGATATACATGTTGACCGAGCGGACAATGCCCACATCGAAGCATTCAAACTCCGGGTGGGCGCCGGTTTCGGCCATGGCATCGATCATGGTCTGGATCTTCTCCACCGGGTTGTCGAACATCATGGGCGGCCAGGCCCAGGAGCCGTCACTTCTCAGCTTGAGATAGTTCAGCGACCCGGCATTGCAGGCGGCTATCTCCGGCTTCACCTTGCGGATGCAGGCAACCGGGCCGGACACGTCAGGCCCGACAATGCCGGTCGTCTGGTTGATGATGACACCGGGGCAGGCATCGCGGATGGCCTCACACATTTCCAGCGCCAGGTCCGGGTCCCAGCTCGGAAAGCCGCCCATGCCCTCTTCCTGCATCCGGAAATGCACATGCATGACCGCGGCGCCGGCGTCATAGGCCTCACGCGCGCTGGCCGCCATTTCAGCAGGCGTCACAGGCACCGGGTGCTGTTTGGGGTTGGTCAGCACGCCATTGATCGCGCAGGTGATGACGGCCTTGCTCATGGCTCTTGTCCTTCCAGTTCCAGTTCGATGAGAAGCGTGCCGCCTGCGGCCTGCTGGCCTGCGGCGGCATGCACGGCCTTCACCACGCCGTCCGCAGAGGCGGTGAGGCGCATCTCCATCTTCATTGCTTCCATCAGGGCGAGCACATCACCGGCCTTCACCGCGTCGCCAGGTTTCACATTCAGCGCCACCAGCGCGCCGGAAACGGGCGCGGTGATCCGTGAGGGGTCGGAGGCGTCACCGTCCGAGAAGGCAGACGGTTCGCGCACCGCGACGATGTGCCTTGCAAGCGCGATATGGAGCGTGCCGTCCGGTCCTTCGGCCACCAGGCACTGGCGGTCCTGCCCATCGAGGCGATAGCGCAGATAAGGCGCATCCTCGTCAGAGAGGGTGATGGTGTGGCGGGTCTCGCCGGCGCTCACCGTAACGCTGTGCGCGCCTTCCTGCTCGACGAACACCTCCACCGCCTCACCATCGGCTTCAAGCGGCAGGGTAAAGCGCCGGACCGAACCGCCGCGTACCGCGCCGTGTGCCGGGGCGGCCAGCAGCGCAGCGGCGACCGCCAGTGCCTCGCCGGGCATGGGCTGAGGCGCGAACGGGCCTTCCTGCGCGGCTGCCCAGGCATCAAGGTCAGCGATTGTGACGGCGCCGGAGCGGAAGGCTTCGCTGTCCAGAAGCCGTATCAGGAAATCGCGATTGGTCTTCACGCCCAGCATCGGCGCCTTTTCGAGACCGGCGATCAGAAGATCGATCGCCTCATCGCGGTTGAGCGCAAAGGCGATGATCTTCGCGACCATGGCGTCATAGGCGGTCGTTACCGTATCGCCCGTGCCAAAGCCGGTATCGATGCGCACCTCGCGGCCCGCCGCCTCCGGTTCGAACCAGAGGATTTCGCCTGATTGCGGCTTGAACCCGTCCAGCGGGTCCTCTGCATAGAGGCGCACCTCGATGGCATGGCCATCCGGCGTGATCTGTTCCTGAACAGCCGGCAGATGCCCACCGGCAGCCACCACGAACTGCCATTCGACCAGATCCATCCCGTACACTTCTTCGGTAACGGGGTGCTCCACCTGCAGGCGGGTATTCATTTCGAGGAAGTAGAACTTCCCGTCCGCATCGAGCAGGAACTCGACGGTGCCTGCGCCGACATAGCCGACAGCCTTCGCGGCGCGCATGGCCTCGGCGCCCATCGCGGCACGAAGGGTTTCGTCCACGGCTGGCGATGGTGCTTCCTCGATCACCTTCTGACGCCGGCGCTGGGCCGAGCAGTCGCGCTCCCCGATATGGAGGGTGTTGCCATGGCTGTCGGCGAAGACCTGAACTTCGACATGGCGGGCCGGGTGTACCAGCTTTTCCAGCAGGACCGCATCATCGCCAAAGGCGGATTTCGCCTCGCGCCGGGCAGAGACAAGCGCCTCTGCAAACTCGGACCGGGACTGGACGGGCCGCATCCCGCGCCCGCCGCCACCTGCGACCGCCTTGATCAGCAGGGGAAAGCCCACCGCTTCCGCCTGGCGGGCGAGATTGGCGTCCGACTGGTCATCGCCCTGCCATCCCGGAACCATCGAAATGCCCGAAGCGGACAGGAGCGCCTTGGCGCGGGCCTTGTCGCCCATCGCCTCGATGGCATCCGCCGGCGGGCCCATGAAGATGATGCCTTCGGCTGCGCAGGCTCGGGCAAAGGCCGCGTTCTCCGACAGGAAGCCATAGCCGGGATGGATGGCGTCTGCGCCGGTTGCCTTTGCCGCCGCAATGATGGCGGCGATATTCAGATAGCTTTCGGCTGCCGGTGCCGGGCCGATATTCACGGCAAGGTCTGCCTCGCGCACATGCATCGCACCGGCATCAGCGTCGGAGTAGACCGCAATCGCGCGGATATTGCGGCTTTTTGCATAGCGCAACACGCGCACGGCGATCTCGCCGCGATTGGCCACCAGAACGGATTTTATTGGCGTCGTCATGGGAAGAGTCTCCAGCGGAGAGGCACCAGACCCTTCGTCATTCCGGAAACGCCAAAGGCGTTATCCGGAACCCAGAATCCAATGAAACAAGTGCTGGGTTCCGGGTCTACGCGCTGACGCGCTTCGCCCGGAATGACGAACGAAAAGAAAAGGCGGTGTCTCATCCCTTTACCCATTTGGCAGGGCGCTTTTCGATGAAGGCGGCAAGGCCCTCGGCGCCTTCATCGCTGCGCACCGCTGCGGCAAACGCGCGAGCCGCATCGTCAATCAACGAACCGGCATCATGCAGGCGCGCCCGGCGCATCAGGCGCTTTGTCTCGGCAATCGCGTTTGGAGCGCCTTTGCGGATATCGGCAAGAACAGCATCGAGCGCGGCCTCGATGGCCTCCCCGCTTTCATGAACGCTGTGCACGAGACGCAAGCGGAGCGCGGTCTGCGCATCGATCTTGCCGCCCGTTACCGCAAGACGGCGGGCTTCCGAATAGCCGAGGCGTTCGACGAGGAAGGGCGCAATCTGCGCAGGCACCAGCCCAAGCCCGGTTTCGGGCAGGCGGAACAGCGCCGTCTCGCGCGCCAGCGCAACGTCGGCGACGCAGGCAAGTCCGAACCCGCCGCCAAGCACCGCGCCTTCCAGCACCACGATCACCGGCAGGCCGGTCTCTGCATAGGCCTTGCACAGATGACCGAAGCGGGCATTGACCTGCGCCGCCGGGTCTTCGCCGCCGGGGCCAGGTCCAGCATATGCCGCGCCCATATCCTTCACATCACCGCCGGAGCAGAAATGGCCGCCAGCACCGCGCAGGACGATGGCGCGGACGCCGCTGCTTTCCGCGCTTTTTAGCGCTTCGAGCAATTCCTCCACCATGACCAGCGACATGGCGTTGCGGCTTTCCGGCCGGTTCAGCGTCACATGACGCACGCCCGACCGGTCCTCGATCAGAAGGGTTTGCGGCGCGCTCATCAGTCCTTCCGGCGCTTGGGCAGGGTGCCTTCCAGCTTGCAGATAATGCCCAGCATGATCTCGTCGGTACCGCCGCCAATGGAGATCAGGCGGCCATCGCGGAAGGAGCGGGCGATGGGATTTTCAGCCGTGTAGCCCATGCCGCCCCAGTATTGCAGGCAGCTATCGGCCACTTCGCGCGTCAGCCGGCCGCATTTGAGCTTTGCCATGGAGGCCAGACGCGTCACGTCCTTGCCTTCCATGAACTCGGCCACCGCGCGGTAGGTGAGCGCGCGCAGCGCCTCAACCTCGGTGCGCAGCTCGGCCAGGCGGAAATGCACCACCTGATTATCCAGCACCGAATGCCCGAACGCCTTGCGGTCACGGGTGTATTCGATGGTCAGGTCGATGGCGCGGTCGAGGCTTTTCAGAGACGACGCGGCCCCGAACAGGCGTTCCTCCTGGAATTGCAGCATCTGGTAGAGGAAGCCTGCGCCTTCATCCCCGATGCGGTTGCGTTTGGGAACGCGCACCTCGTCGAAGAAGAGCTGCGCGGTGTCGGAGCAATGCATCCCGATCTTGTGGATTTTCTGGCGGCTGATCCCCTTGGAATTCATCGGCACGATGATGAGGGATTTGTTGCCGTGCACCGGGCCGTCAGAGGTATTGGCCAGCAGGCAGCACCAGTCAGCCTTCATGCCGTTGGTGATCCACATCTTGGTGCCGGAGATGACGTAATCATCGCCATCGGATTTCGCGACTGTCTTCACTGCCGCCACGTCCGATCCGCCGCCGGGCTCCGACACGCCAAGGCAGCACACGGCGTCACCGGAAATGGCAGGCGCCAGAAACTCTGCGCGCAATTCGTCCGAGCCGAAATTGGCGAGCGCCGGGGTCGCCATGTCGGTCTGAACGCCGATGGCCATTGGCACACCGCCGCAATTCACAAGGCCCAGCTCCTCGGCCAGCACCAGCGCATAGGAGAAGTCGAGGCCGGAACCGCCGAACTTCTCCGGCCAACGCAGGCCCAGCAGGCCCAGATCACCCATTTTCTTGAAAAGCTCGTGGGAGGGAAATTCCTCGGCCTTTTCCCATTCATCGACATGCGGGTTGATCTCGGTGGCGATGAATTTCGCAATCGTGTCGCGAAGCTGGTTGTGTTCGGTGGTGAACTGCATGAGAGCGTTCCTTTGGCGGTCTAGAAGCGGGCTACGCCGAACGTGTTCGGCCGCAAGGTGCGGGCCTCTGCCTCGGCGCAGATATTCAGGCATTCGGTGAGGATGGAGCGGGTATCGCGCGGATCGATGATGCCATCATCCCAAAGGCGCGCTGTACCGAAGAGGGCGTAGGATTGTTCCTCCAGCCCGGTGCGGATCATGTCGCCCATGGCCTTGAGACCCTCCTCATCGGTCGGCTGACCGGCGCGCTCATTCTTGGCGCGAGTGATGATCTCCATCACCTTGGCGGCCTGCGCGCCGCCCATGACGGCCGTGCGCGCTGTCGGCCAGGCGAAGATGAAGCGCGGATCGAAACCGCGCCCGCACATCCCGTAATTGCCCGCCCCGTAAGAACCGCCAAGCACGATGGTGATCTTGGGCACGCGCGCATTGGCGACCGCCTGGATCATCTTTGATCCATGCTTGATCGCACCGTCGGCTTCGGCCTTCGAGCCGACCATGTAGCCGGTCGTATTCTGCAGGAAGATGAGCGGCGTACCGGTCTGGTCGCAGGCCTGGATGAACTGGCCGGCCTTGGTGGAGCCTTCAGGCTGGATCGGGCCGTTATTGCCCAGAATGCCAACCAGATGTCCGCCGATCCGGGCGTGGCCGCACACGGTTTCTGCGCCATAGCGCGCCTTGAACTCAAGGAAGTCCGACCCGTCAACGATGCGGGCGATCACTTCCTTCACATCATAGGGGGTGCGGTCATCAGCCGGCACAATGCCCATGAGTTCCTCGGCACTGAACTTCGGGGCCTCACCCTGACCCGGCGCGGTCGCGACATCCCAGTTCAGCTTGTCCATGATCTCGCGCGCATAGGCGATGGCCTGCGCGTCGTCCTCAGCGACATATTCGCCAAGGCCGGTCACCTCGCCATGGAGTTTTGCACCGCCCAGACTTTCATCGTCCGCGTCCTCGCCAATGGCAGCTTTGACCAGTGGCGGACCGGCGAGGAAAATCTTCGAATTGCCCTTCACCAGCACGACATAGTCGGAAAGGCCGGGCAGATAGGCCCCGCCCGCCGTGGACGAGCCATGGACCACGGCGATCTGGGGAATGCCGGCAGCGGACAGTCTTGCCTGATTGGCAAAGCTTCTGCCCCCGTCGACGAAAATCTCGGCCTGGTAGAGCAGGTTTGCGCCGCCCGATTCTACCAGATGGATCATGGGCAACTTGTTCTGCAGCGCGATTTCCTGTGCGCGCAGGAACTTCTTCAGGCCCATGGGCGCAACGGTGCCGCCCTTGATGGCACTGTCGGAGGCGCCGACGATCACACGCTTGCCGCCAACCTGGCCGATGCCGACGATGGAGCCGCCGCCAGAAGCTCCCCGGTCGCCATCATCATCATGCATTTTGAGCCCCGCCAGCGGGGAAAGCTCGATGAAGGGCGCGTCGCGGTCGAGCAGCCGCGCGACCCGCTCACGCGGCAAAAGCTGGCCCCGCTTTTCAAAGTCGGCGCGCTTGCGCTCCGAATTGGCGCGCACCTTGTCCTCAAGGGCACGCACCTCGGCCAGGCGTTCGGCCATCTTTTCAGCATTGGCCTGAAAGCTGTCGCTGGCCGGATTGAGACGGGATGACAGAACAGGCATCAGCTTCCCCCTCCGCGCAGGACGTCCGGGTCCACCGCGCGGTGGAAGCCGTTATAGGCATGGCTCTTTTCATGATCGGGCAGCGGGAAGACCGCACTGCCGAGCGGCGCGCCGCCATCAATGGCAAGTGTCACCCCGGTTATGAAGCTCGCGCCTTCGCTCAAAAGGAAGACAATCGCCGACGACACCTCGGCTTCGGTGCCCATGCGTTTTGCAGGAAGATGCTGGCGCAGATGCGGGATCATCGCGCGCACCGCCCCGCCATAGGTGTCCATGCCCGACGAGGCGATCCAGCCGGGCGCGACCGCGTTTACCCGCACGCCGTACTGCGCCCATTCGAAGGCGGCGGTCTTGGTAAGATTGGACATGCCGGCGCGTGCTGCGCCCGAATGGGCCATGCCCGGCATGCCGTTCCACATATCGGCTGTCATGTTGACGATGGCCCCGCCATGTTCGGCCATGGAAGCCTCGAACACGGCCCGCATCATCAGGAAGCCGCCGGTCAGGTTGGTGGCAATGACCGCGTCCCAGCCCTTCTTTGAGATATCCTGAAGGCTTGCCGGGAACTGGCCGCCAGCATTGTTGACCAGAGCGTGGACCGGCCCGTGCTCTGCCACGATGGCGGTGATCGCGGCTTTCACCGCCTCCTCGTCGCGAATGTCGAAGCTCGCCGTGTGGCAGATGCCACCATCCTCGGCGATCTCGGCCGCGACACTGTCCAGCTTTTCCGTCTTGCGCCCGGTGATGATCACCTTCGCACCGAGGCTAGCCAACTCGTGGGCCGTGCAGCGGCCAATGCCCGAACCGCCGCCGGTGACCAGCACGGTCTTGCCGGCAAACAGCCCGGCGCGAAATACGCTGTCATACCCCTTGGCACTCACGAGCCTGCGTCTCCTCCCTGACTGGCCCGTCTGCCGGGGCTCTTGTCATCAGGGTCAGGCTGGCGCATGCTTACGTATACGTCAAGTGGTTCCGGTAAACGTCAGGCAGCAGGACATGGGACAGGCAAGCGCAGGAAAGAGAGCCGTGGAGGCGGAGGAACCGCTGTACGGGATCGCCGATCTCGCCGCCCATTTCGATATCAGCCAGCGCACCATCCGCTTCTACGAAGACAAGGGGCTGCTAAGCCCGAAGCGGGTCGGCACACAGCGCATCTATTCGGAGCGCGACCGAAAACGTCTCTCGCTCATCCTGCGGGCCAAGGCTGTCGGCACGAAGCTGTCGGAAATCCGCACCTTCCTCGAGCTCTATGGCC
>NZ_JBQLZR010000165.1:0-8014 GCF_052168375.1 Glycocaulis sp. | reverse complement strand
GCGACGAAGCTGGCCCTGCCTGCCTAGTTCGGCAGGTGCCGTTCGATCAGCGAACGCAGGTCTTCGGGCGTCATCAGGTCCAGCTTGGCGAACGGCCCTGCCACATTGGGATAGGCCGACAGGTCAACCCGCTCGAACGTATGCGCGGTGATCAGGAGGATCGCAGCGTCGCGCGCAGCCGGCACGATGAGCGGCAGCGTCTCGTCGAAGCTGGCATAGGGCGGAAGACGGCGGTCCAGGAAGACAAGTTCAAAATCGGACTTGCGGCTTTCGTCGATGAACTCGCTGACCGTTGCAAAGCTCGAGACATCAGCGGCTTCAAATACCTCATCCATAAGTATCGAAAGAATCTCGGTCTCGACCGGATCGTCATCAATGATCGCAACCCGCAGTGAACCGCCCGATTCTTCGCCCATCGCGTATCCTTCCGCCCCGACTTACCCGGTATCCGTTTTTCCGATCAGTTTCGACAATGCGCTGGCCAATGCTTCAAGATCAACCGGTTTGGAGAGATATTCGTTAGCGCCCGCTTTCAGACATTCATCGCGGTCCTGCGGCGCGGCATGCGCCGTCAGCGCCAGAATGGGAACCTTGCCGCGCGCTGTTTCGCTCGCACGTATCGCCCGGATCGCATCAAGACCCGACATGACCGGCATTGATACATCCATGATGATGGCGGAAAAATCCTGACCCAAAGCCTGCTCGACCGCATCGCGGCCATTGAGACACACACCAGGTGCGGCGCGCCAAGTTCGCGCAGGAACATATCTATCGTATCGCGGTTGACCGGATTGTCCTCTGCGAGCAGGACCGGCTTCGTATCCGCGGGCAAACGGAATGCTTCCAGTTCGGAGGGCAATTCCTCGTCTTCTGCTTCAGCCGTTACCAGCGGCAGGATCACCGTGAAGCGCGACCCTTCGCCGAGGCGGGTTTCCAGCGTAATCGTGCCCCCCATCAGGCCAGCAAACTCCTTGGCGAGGGCAAGTCCGAGCCCTGCCCCGTCATGGCGGCGGGCATAGGTGGCATCGACCTGACGGAAGCGGTCGAAGATGTAGCGTGCCTGTTCCTGGCTGATGCCAGTTCCGGTATCGGTGACGGCAAACCGGATTTTTCGGCCGCCCACCGCCCGCACATGCAGGCCGACCGAGCCGGCTTCGGTGAATTTCACCGCATTGCCCAGAAGATTGATCAGCACCTGCGTCAGGCGTCGGCGGTCAGCCACGATATGGCGCGGCACACGGGTATCGATCTCAAGATCGAGCGCCAGCGACTTGTTCTGGGCTGTCCCTGTAACTGCAGACAGTGCCTGCTCGCACAGGCTGGATACCGCAACCGGTTCAGGCTCCAGCTGCATCAGACCCGCCTCGATCTTCGAGAGGTCCAGAATATCGTTGATGATCCCCAGAAGCGCCTTGCCGGAAGACTGGACCGTCTCGATCATGCGGGTCTGGCGGGCATCGAGCCCGGTTCGAGCCAGAAGCTGCGACATGCCCAGCACACCGTTCAGCGGCGTGCGGATCTCGTGGCTCATATTGGCGAGGAATTCCGATTTGAGACGGTTGGCCTGCTCAGCCTCATCGCGGGCGGCAAGCAGTTCGGCTTCGGCCCGCTTGCGCTCGGTGATATCACGCTCGACCGACAGCCAGTGGGTCAGCTTGCCCGATGCATCGGCAATGGGCACGACATCGATATCCATCCACCGGCCTTCACCGGACGCGGTGTAGTGCATGATCTCTGAGCGGACAGGCTGCCATTGCGCGATAGCCGCAACCACGCGCGCAACTGTGTCCGGATCGGTCTCAGGCCCGTGCAGCATCCGCGTCGACTTGCCGATGACCGATTGCGCGTCATGGCCAAAAACCTGCTCGAACGCCGCGTTGACATAGACGATGCGCGGGCCTTCCTCGGAGATCACGCCCTCGGTGATGATCACCACATCGTTCGCGTTTTCGACGGCGGCCTGAAGCAGATAGATCTGCTCGCGCGAGCGGCGCTCTTCCGTCACGTCCTGGAAATAGACGGCAAGGTCTTCCGCGCCGGGATGGGCCTTGACCTCGAACCAGGCATTGAAAGGCTCGTACCAGAAGGATGTCTCGGCCCGCTCGCGGGTGGCGCGCGCCTTCTTGAAACACGGCTCCAGCGCATCGCGCACGCTTTGCGGGAATACGTCCCAGATATAGCGCCCGAGCATGTAGTTGCGCGGCGTACGCAGCGCCTTTTCCGCTTCCTCGTTCACGAACCGGAAGCGCAAGCCCTTGTCGAGCAGGTAGAACGCATCGCTCATCGTGTTGAGCGTGTTTTGCAGCCGATCGGCCAGTTCCGCGCTTCGGACACGCGCCGCCATCAGTTCGGAAATGTCCTGAAAGGCACCGTGAATGGCGATGATTTTTCCGCTGCTGTCGCGTTGAGGCTCGCCAATGGAGCGAACATCAATGATGCGCCCCTTTGCCGTTCGCAGCCGCAATACATCATCGTAAGGCACGCCTTTCTCGACGCAGTCGCGAACCTTGGCCTGAATGCGCGGAAGGTCCTCGGGCAGATAATACCCGACGGCCTCTTCCAGCGAGACATCGCGCGGACCGGAAAGGTCGTGAATGGCGGCTGTTTCTTCCGACCAGTACACTTGGGCCAGTTCCAGATCATAGCGCCAGTAACCGGTCCGCGCGACGCGGCCAGCCAGGCGAAGCTGGGCATGTGCCTCGGTCAGCCGGGCATCGGTCTCGATCTGACCGGTTATGTCCTGGACCACCCCTGTCATGGTCTGCTGGCCGGGCGGACCGGTCAGTTCCCCGACACCGCGCACATGGATGATCCGCTTGTCGGAGGGCCGTACGATCCTGTGCCAGAAATCAAACACTGACCGGCCTGAGCCTGTGAACTCTGCAAACCGTGCCTGCGCCCCTTCCCGGTCCTCAGGGTGCACCAGACTCAT
The DNA here is from genome assembly GCF_052168375.1 of Glycocaulis sp. Lineage (NCBI taxonomy): Bacteria > Pseudomonadati > Pseudomonadota > Alphaproteobacteria > Maricaulales > Maricaulaceae > Glycocaulis > Glycocaulis sp. Next base: position 5,082 of record NZ_JBQLZR010000165.1, on the reverse strand, counting down.
GTACAGCTCGTAATTTGGCCCCTCCGGATCGGGTTCCAGCCCGTACATGCGATAGGTGCTGTCAGACCAGCTCAGCTTCAAGGTCTGCATATCGAGCTGCCAGGTGCCGATGGCCAGCAGACGCTCGGCCGTACGCATATTGGTTTGTTGCAGATTCAGGCGCTCGGCTGCTTCGCGCAATTCGCGCGAATGGATCATCAGTTCCAGCTCCAGCGGCCCGTTTTCGAGGTCGGCCGCCAATTCATCCGGATCTCGCCCCTGCGAGAGGATCAGCTCGGTGACATCCTCTGTCCGGCAGATCAGGTAGCTGGTCTGGCCTTTCTGATTTTTGACTGCGGAGAAGACAGCCAGCCACCATCGTTCCTCGAAACCGCCCCCGTCTTCCGCGCGCCGCGCAATGGGGTAGCGTATGAGGGGCAGAGATTCTGCGATGCCCGTTTCACGTACCCGTTCCATCACGGCCAGCGCTGCAGCTGCGCCATCGGCAGATGGATCGTCGGGATCATCGGGAAAGACATCAAATAGCGGCCGCCCCATGATCTCGGACCGCCGGAGCCTTACAGCTTCGAGATACGCATCGCTGATCGCGACAATGGTGAAGTCGCGCGGCTCCAGCACCATGAACTTGCCCGGTGCAGACTCAAACAGGGACTGGAAATGAAAAGCGGCCGCCTCGGCCTCGTTTCGCAGTGCCTCTTCACGCCGCAATGACTGTTCGCGTTCCCGTTCGAAATTCACCGCTGCCGTGACATCGCGCATAACGGCGACTTCGCACGCCTTCCCTTCGAAGGTCAGCGTGTGGGAGGTCACTTCGGCGAAGATGATCTCGCCTGACTTTGACAGCATTTTCCAGACACCGGCCTGATCAAGGCCTTCGGTGACAGCCTCCACGTTGGAGGCCAGCCGTTCCAGCTCTTCTGGCGTATGCAGGTCGTCAAGGCGCAGACTGAGCGCGGTCAGTTCCTCCGGCGAATAGCCATAGCGGATCGTGAAGGTCTGGTTCACTGCCAGAATGCGCCGAGTCTCGAGCTCATAGATGAGCATCGGATCGGGATGATTCTCGAAGAAGATGTCGCGGGCGAGCCCAGTGTGCATCAGCCGCTGCTCCGCAATGGCGCAAGGCTCCGCGCGGGCGGGCTTACAGGGGCAGCAAGATGCAGGCGAACCCGGATTCTGCTCATGGGCGAAGCGTGAAACGACACACGCCCGATGGCAAGTCCTGAGAAGCCAGGCCGCATCGCGATATTGCGAGAAAAGTCGCGGGCGGGCTTTGCCCTGACAGGCTGCTTTGCAGCCTGAGAGCGCGACCGCGCGAGGTTATTTAGTGATGCTCAGCCCATCCGGGCTTCGCGCCTCGCAAAGGCTCGGGCGGCCTTTGGCCTGGCAGCCCGCAAGGCGGGCTGAAAGCGCAAGGTCTTTGCCTACGCAACGCATCCGCGTTGCAATGTTCCGCGAAAAGTCGCGGGCAGGCTTTGCCCTCTCGGCGCGCAGCGCCGCTAGCGCGACCGCGCGAGGTTTTTTAGTGATGCTCAGCCCATCCGGGCTTCGCGCCTCGCATAAGCTCGGGCGGCCCTTCGGCCTGGCAGCCCGCGAAGCGGGCTGAGAGCGCGAACGCGCGCCCGCGACTTTTCGCGGAACATCGCAGCCCGGATGGGCTGCGGAAACCAGAATGGTGCGGGGCGAAAGACCCGTCTCGAACCAACTTCTCGAATTACTAGCGGAATGGAACAAGGAGCTTGAGGCGCTTGATGCGCCTGAGCTGAAGGCTCCTAAACGCCAGAGAACTCCGGGGATCGAACCATGACCCCGAACATCTCAACGGCTTTCGACCAGCGTGCACAAAACGACATTGCTTCAAGCGAGGTCGCACAACCCGTTTGCATCCGGCTTACAGCCACCGAGAAAGCAAAGTTGCGCCAGTGGGCGGGACGGCGAACGCTCAGCGCCTACGTTCGTGATCGCCTCTTTGGTGACGCCGCCTCACCCCGGCGCAAACAGCGCATTCCCCTACCCGACTATAAAGCCCTCGCATGCGTCCTGTCAGCGCTCGGACAATCGCGCTTGTCCCAGAACATGAACCAGATCGCCAAACTCGCCCATAACGGAGCGTTACCGCTCGATGATGCGCTGTGTGGCGACCTTGCCCAAGCCTGCGAAGATATAAGCGCGATGCGTAGCGCACTGGTCGCTGCGCTCAATGTTGCGCCGGAGGATTAGAAATGATCCTTGTGGGCAACCAGCGCGGCGGTGCGAAAGACCTAGCTCAGCACCTTTTAAAGCCCGAGAACGAGCATGTGAGCGTCCACGAGCTCAGAGGCTTCGCCGCCCAGTCGCTCGGCGGAGCGCTCAATGAGGCTTGTGCCCTCTCACGCGGCTCACAATGCCAGCAGTTTCTCTTTAGCCTATCGGTCAATCCGCCGCTCAAAGCGCGGGTTTCCACCGAGGAGTTTATCCGCGCGATAGACCGCGCGGAGAAGCAGCTCGGCCTCGATGGCCAGCCACGAGCGATTGTCTTCCATGAAAAGCTCGGGCGTCGTCATGCCCATGTGGTGTGGAGCCGGATTGATGCGGATTCGATGAAGGCCGTGCCGCTGCCGTTCACAAAGCGAAAGCTGATGGCGCTGACGCGCGAGCTATTCATTGAGCATGGCTGGCAAATGCCCAAGGGCTTAGCGGATCCTGCGCAGCGCGATCCGCGTAACTTCACGCTGGCCGAATGGCAGTAGGCGCGGCGATCCGGGAAAGACCCGCGAAAGACCAAAACCGCCATTCAGGATGCCTGGGCGATCTCCGATTCCAGAGCGGCCTTTATCGCCGCGCTGGAGGATCGTGGGTTTCGGCTAGCGCGCGGAGATCGGCGCGGCTTTGTGGTGCTGGATGCCGAGATGGAGGTTTATTCCGTTCCAACGACCTTGGGCGTTCGAACGAAAGCGGTTAAAGAACGGCTCAGTTCCCCTGCTGATCTCCCGAGCGTCGAGGACACCAAGGCAGATATTGCACGCGATATAGCTAAGACGCTGAGCCGCCTGAGTGGCGAGCTTAGTGAGCAAGACCGGGCGAAGCGGCAAGAGTTTGAGATGCGCCGGGCTGTACTGGTGAAGCGCCAGAACGCGCAGCGTGAGGCTCTGCGGCGCAAACAAGACGCGCGGCAGCTTGAAGAGACCAAGCGGCGTGCTGGACGGTTTCGCTCCGGGGTTTCGGGGCTTTGGGATCGGCTGCGGGGTGAACATAAGCGCATTCAGGTGGTCAATGAGCGCGAGGCTTACGCCTGCTCCCGGAGAGACCAGACAGAGCGAGATGCGCTCATTTTCTCGCACATAGAAGAGCGCCGGGCGCTTGATCTTTTCCGGCGGCGGATCAAAGCCGAGCTTCGGCAAGAGCGTCGGGAGTTGGAGCGAGATCGGCGGAGCTATGCGCCGGACCCTCAATGATGGCCGAACGAAGGGGGCGCTAGAATAGCTCGCCTTGCCGCCCGGCCTCTCTTTGCTCGATCCAGCCCGGTTCGCTGGCTTTCATATCCAGCCAGTGGGTGACTTCGGTTTTGAGGGTCTCTTGAAAGTCGCCTGTCGGGTCGATTGATCCGGCGGGGAAGAAACGAGAGCGATAGCCGGTGGGTGTGACCGGCAAAGGCGCTTTGACCGGTTTGATAGAGCGCAGCTCCAAGTGATCCCAATCGGCGAACTTTTCGGCCTGATAGCTCACCTCGATTTCTATGTCCTGCCAGAGCATTTCAAATACGATGCACGTCATTTTTCCTCCAAATTACATAGGGGTTGCATATGCAACCCTGCCCTTTGGCGAAAACGGGGTGTGCAAGGGTCAGCAGAAATCGATTGGGTTTTGGTGCGGGCGCACAAGCGAAGCCGGCTGAAAGGTGGCCAAGCGCGGAGCCTCGGCCCGATCTATTTTTGATGATCCGCGCCGAGGGGCTGGCCCCTAAGTTTCTTGCGTCAGGGATTGATGCCGAATGGCCGAGACAGCGTGCTGGCTCGGTTCACGAAAGCCCGGCCTGGCCGACGAAATAACGTGGACAGGCGACGTTTATCACGAAATCCCAATATTCAGGCGGCGCGCACGCTCAGAAAATGCGCGTTCGCCCCCCTCTAGGATGAGGCATACTTCTTCGCGGATTTGTGGATTTTCCAATCCGCCGGATAAGTAGCTGATTTCAGGAAGCTTATTTTCATGGAGTTCGCCGCGGGCAGCGATAATGACTTGATCAGCATCGGTGTTGACTACAAGGTTAGCGTTGTGAGTGACAATAATGATCTGTCTGCGTTGCTTTGCAGATTTAAACTGCGGAACCAGCTCTTCGTAAATTGACTTAGGATCAAGGTTCTCTTCTGGTTGATCTATAATAAGCGGCCTAAGGTCATCGGTATCTAGCGATAAATATAGAAGCAGTAATACAATCCCGCGTGTCCCGGGCGATAGCCTTTGAATGTCGACGCCCTCATACTTGATTCCATATTTCACAGAAACGTGGTCTATGCTTAACATCCATTCAGAAATCTGGTTCGCCCAAGTTAGGCGCGCATCTTTAGATGTTTGTGCATGCTCGGGAATGTGATTCCAAAACTCCTTCCGATACTTTTCGCGAAATTTTGAAATTGCTTTTGCGATCTCGTCAGGTGTGCCCGTTGACCAAATGGCTGCAAGCTCCTCGGAAACAATCGACTTGAGCGTGCCAATTCCACGGAACGCCCCTTTTTTTACCTTATCGATCAGCGCCTCGCCTGCTTCGGCCCAACTATCAATGTCCACATGGCGCATGACAGAAAACTGAAGCTTTGCGACGGTTCCACCTGCGGCCGACATACGATTCTGGAGAGGGCTATAAAGGTCTGTGAGAACAGCCGCCTCTTTATCAACCTGCTGCAGTATGCCTCTGAAAACGGCATCCCGCCTGGATATCAGTTCGGCGATTTTCGAATCAGCACCGGCAGCTGCGTCAATCTCTTTCTGACGTTTGGATATTGCAGTTTCAAGGCGGGCAATCCTTTGAGTGAGCGCATCATATTGCTTCCTCCTAAGTTGATCTAAGCCGATTTGAGCCTCAAGCCGCCTCTGCTCTTTGGCCAG
>NZ_JBQLZR010000164.1:0-21815 GCF_052168375.1 Glycocaulis sp. | reverse complement strand
CTGCACGAGCAGGCCGATGCGATCGGATACCCTGTCCTGATCAAGGCGGTCGCCGGTGGCGGCGGCAAGGGCATGCGCAAGGTGGAAAAATCGGCCGATTTCACTGCGGCGCTCGAAAGCTGCAAGCGCGAGGCAGCCTCCAGCTTTGGCGACGAGAACGTCCTGATCGAGAAATACATTGCGAGCCCGCGCCATATCGAGGTGCAGGTGTTCGGCGACACTCATGGCAATGTCATCCACCTGTTCGAGCGGGACTGTTCGCTGCAGCGGCGCCACCAGAAAGTTCTTGAAGAGGCGCCTGCGCCCGGCATGACCGACGCGGTGCGCGAGGCGATGTGCTCGGCGGCCGTGCGGGCAGCCGAGGCGGTAAACTATTCCGGTGCCGGCACGGTGGAGTTCATCGTGGATGGGTCCGGCGCGCTGCGCGCGGACGGCTTCTACTTCATGGAAATGAATACGCGCCTGCAGGTGGAACACCCGGTGACCGAAATGGTGACGGGTCTCGATCTGGTGCGCCTCCAGCTCGAAGTGGCCGCAGGTGGCAAGGTGCCTGAGCAGGACTCCATCACGCTGACCGGTCATGCCATCGAGGCGCGGCTCTATGCCGAGGATCCTTCGACCGGCTTCCTGCCCTCCACCGGCCCGCTGACCCTTCTGGCCCTGCCGGGCTGGCAGAGGGCGCTGCGGGTTGATTCCGGGGTGGAGCAGGGCGGCGAGGTCACCATGTTCTACGACCCGATGATCGCAAAGCTGATCGCGCACGGCGATGACCGCCTTGATGCCATCGACCGTCTGGTCGACGGGATCGATTCCGATCTGGCGGTCTGGCCGGTGCGAACCAATGCCGGCTTCCTGCGCGCGGCGCTCTCCCATCCGGCTTTCCGTGCAGGCGAGGTCTATACCGGCTTCATCGAGCACAATCTCGACGCGCTGGTGCCCTCAGGCGTGCCGCTCATCCATTTTGCGGCGGCCGGTGCTGCTGCGATGGCCCAGATCGAGCCCGGCACCGATCCCTGGGACAACCGGACGGGCTTCCGCCTGAATGCACCCGCCCGCCTGCAGGCCGTCTTCGACCGGGGCGGCGAACGCTGCACCGTATCGCTGCAGGGTGACAGCGTGGTGGCAGACGGTCAGGCCTACGCCCTTCGCGGCGTCCACGACGCTGCCGAAACTGTGACCTATGTGGAACTGAGCGACGAGGCCGGCGAGCCGGTCAACGCCATCGTGGACCATCGCCCCGAGGGCTTCCTTGTCAGCCTGCGCGGACACAGCCTGCTTGCGCGTCCCTTCGGTGCCGGTACCGACATTGATGCGCTGGCCGGGGGCGATGCCATCAAGGCGCCGATGCCGGGCAAGGTTCTCAGCCTTTCCGTAAAGCCGGGTGATACGGTCTCAAAGGGCCAGACGCTCGCCGTCATGGAAGCGATGAAGATGGAAATGGCCCTCACCGCGCCGCGCGATGGCGTGATCGATGCCGTCAACGCGTCCGAAGGACAGCAGGTCAATGAGGGCGATGTTCTTGTCGCCCTCGCCGAAGAGGCGGCATAGCGTTCCTGCGTCTCAATTCGTCGTTCCCGCGCAGGCGGGAACCTGGAACAAGCGACCTGAACTTTCCCCGGTTTTTCTCTTACCCCCCGCCTGCGCGGGGTGACGAGAGCATGGAGAGTTTGTTGACGCTGGATCAACTGGCCAGAGAGAAAGCTGGCACGTCCCTCGCATGGTGAACGCCCGATCCCCTCAGGCTGTCCCTGATCCGGACAGCGGTGCAGCAGAAGGTTTGGGCCATGGGCGTACTGGCAGACTGGACAGATCAGACCCGCAGTGATTTCCGCCAGCGCATCATGCGCACCCGCCATACCCTGCATACTTCGCCGCTTTTCAGCGAGGCGGCCATCGAACGCCTGATCGAAATTCATCCGCGCGACTATGCCGACTTTGCCACCATGGACGAAACGGGCTCGCGCGCCTCATGGAAGACGGGTGATCCGGGCAAGCTCTCCGGTGCAGAGCTGATCCGCGCGGTGAAGTCTGGCCGCCTCTGGATCAATCTGCGCAATCTTTTCGGCATTCACGAGGAATACCGCGCGCTTCTCGACCAGATGTTCGAGGAGTTGCAGGACGAAAATCCGGGTTTCCATCCGGTGCGTATTCTGGGCGGGCTGCTGGTGTCCTCGCCCCAGGCAAAGGTGCCCTTCCACATGGACCGCACCGACACCATGCTCTGGCATATTAGCGGCAAGAAGCGTGTATACGTCTATCCGCACCATGATGAGGTCGTGACCGACGAGGAGCGCGAGGAAGTCCTGCTCCACGCGTTCAACGACGAGCTGGTCTACCGGACCGAAGCGGAGCCCCACGCGCAGTATTTCGATCTGGAGCCCGGCGAGATGATCTGCTGGCCGCTCCACACGCCGCATCGTGTGGAGAACCGTGGCACGCTCAATATCTCGCTGGCGACCGAATACACGACGCCTGAGGCCCGCATCCAGAACAATGCGATGTATTTCAACGGAGTGATGCGCCGCCGCTTTGGCTGGCAGCCGCCGCGCATTGACGAGACGCACGGGCTGAACCGTATGGCGCGCTATCTGGCCGGTGCCGTCATGCGCAAGGCCGGCGTCTCGGTGCCGGTGGAGACCCCGCACGAGGGCGGCTATCGCTTCGAAGTTGATCCCGAAGCGCCGCTGGGTGTGCGCGCCTGATGCCTGCGCCTGTCCGGACACGCATCGCCCCGCCCTTGCTGGACTGGAGCGAGTATCATCGCGGCGAGTTTGCCCGCGGCGTCGTCAGCGCGCGTCATCAGCTGGCGCGCCTGCCGCTGTTTGATGATGCTGCGCTGGCTGCGATGCTGGATCGTCATGACCGGGCCAGTCTCGATGTCTGCACGATGGGGCGCGACCCGGCGGAACGGTCGAGCTGGCGAGATGTGCCGGTATGCCGGCATCTGCCCGGCCACCATCTGATCGAGGCTGTCCGCCAGACACGCCTCTGGGTCCATGCCCGTCATGCGCTGGACACTGACAGCGAGCTGAAGCCTGTCTTCAACGCCATGCTCGAACAGCTTCGTCATCTGAACCCTGGCTGGTCACCCTTGCGCGCCTATGGCGGTGTGGTCATCGCCTCGCCGGGTGCGCAGGTCTTCCTGCATTCCGACATCTCCGAGACGATGATGTACCAGGTGCGCGGACAGCAGGAGGTCTTCGTCTATCCGCCGCGCGATCCTTGGGTCAGTGACCGGGCTCTGGAAGGCGTGCTGCTGGGAGAGGCAAGCGAGGACCTGCCCTATGATCCGTCCTGGGACAGTGAGGCAGCCCACATCACGCTGGAACGCGGCGGCTTTGCCGCCTGGCCGCTCCATGCACCCCATCGCATCCGCTATGGCAACGAGCTCTCGGTGACGCTGGTGCTTGAGGTGGTGACGCAGGAATCGCTGGTACGAAACGGCGTCCTGCATGCTAACGGGCTTCTCCGCCGGGCCGGGCTCAACCCGAAATCGGCAGGCACTGGCGGCATTGGCGCTGCGGTGAAGCTCGCCATCTCGCGCGCCGCCAAGACAGCCACGGCCTTGCGCCAACGCAAGTCTGCGCCGGAAGCCTCAGACATCAGCCTCGCCCGCGCCGTCGAACAGGTCTGATGACTGCAAAACCAAGGCGCGCGCGCTTTGACCGCCGCCGGGTTTCGTCCTAGCTCTCAAGGCATGAGCCTGCATCTGATAAAGCTGTGCGTCGGCGCCGACACGATCGAGGATCTCGAGGCGTGGCGTGACCAGATCGCACCGGGCAAGAAGCCCATGCACCATGTGACCCGGATGAGCCCGAAGCGCAGCGATGAGCTGCTGGACGGCGGTTCGCTCTACTGGGTCATCAAGCGCGTGATCCAGGTGCGCCAGCGCATCATAGGCCTTGAAGAGGTGACCGGCAGCGACGGGATTTCGCGTTGCTGCATCTGGCTCGACCGTGAGCTGGTGCGCACCGCGCCGCGCCCGAAAAAGCCCTTTCAGGGATGGCGGTACCTGACGGACGCGCCGCCCGATCTTTCCTCGCCCGCTGCGGGGGGCGAGGACCTGCCCGATGATCTGCGCGCCCGCCTGATCGAAATGGGGGCGTGGTAGGACGCGAGAGCAGCCTAACCCCGCCTAGCCGGACTGGCGGCGACATTGTCGATCAGGCGCGTCTTGCCGACGCGAACGGCGGCGAGCACCCGCGCAGGCCGATTCAGAAGGCCGGGACCGGTATCGGCCAGCGTGCCGGCATCGCGCACCTCGATATAGTCCACGGCGTCGAACACGGAGTTTGCGAGAATGCGGGCATGCTCCAGCGCAGCGGCGGCAGGCTCTCCGTCCTCGAGCGCATGAGCCAGGTCTCGCAGGATGACGTTCAGGCGTCCGGCCCGCATTCGCTCGGCGGGCGAGAGATAGACATTGCGCGAGGACATGGCGAGGCCATCGGCCTCGCGGCGTGTTTCCACGCCCAGCACCTTCACCGGCAAGGCGAGATCAGCCGCCATGCGCCGCACGACAAGCAATTGCTGGTAGTCCTTCTCCCCGAAGACCGCGATATCGGGCCTGACCTGCCCGAACAGGCGGGCCACCACCGTTGCCACACCGCCGAAGAAATGCGGCCGGGCCTCGCTTTCCAGGCCAAGGGCGGGGCCATCGACATGCAGGCTGGTCGCAAAGCCTTCCGGGTAAATCTCCTCCACTGCCGGTGCGTAGAGCAGATGGCAGCCGGCCGCGGCCAGAAGCGCGGAATCGGCCTCCAGCGTGCGTGGATAGGTGGCAAGGTCTTCGTGCGGGGCAAACTGGGCCGGGTTCACGAAAATGCTCACCACAACGCGGTCGCTGACCTCCATGGCCTTGAGGACGAGGGAGATGTGGCCTTCGTGCAGGGCACCCATGGTCGGGACAAAGCCGATTGTATAGCCGTCAGCGCGCCACTGGCTGACCTCGCGGGCGAGCGCGTCAGCGGTGTGGACGGCAGGGCAGTGCAGGGCAGGCAGCATGGAGTTTCGGGCCTTTCACAATGGCGCGCGCACGCTAGACGGGCCAAGGCGCTGGAGGCAAGGCGCCGACTCGGCGCACATATGCGTCCGTGATGATCCGGGCAGCAAGTATTCTCCTCCTGACGGTGAGCCTTGGCGCGTGCGCGAGTACGGGGCAGGGCAATGGTGTGTCGACGCCTGAGGGGGCTCAGGCGTTGCGGCTTGCCGAAGCGCTCTCCAGCGCTGCAGGCAGCAATGATCCTGTGCTTGGCACAGTCGTCCCGGAAATGATGGCACTGGAAGCAGCCCTTTCCCGCCCGCCTGCGCCCATGGCCGGGCCGGAAATGGCCTCTGGTGAGAGCGCCGCTGCCGCCCTTGTCCCGGCGCCTGACCTGTCTGGCGCCATACCTGTCATGAGCCTGATGCACGCCATTCATCTCGCCTCCTACCGCGAGGCCCGCCATGTGGCCGAGGGCTGGCACGCCTTGCAGGGCCAGCACCCGGAGCTTTCCGGCCTGCAGGCGCGCTATGTGGAAGTCGATCTGGGTGGACAGGGTGTTTATCTGCGCCTTCTGGCCGGCCCGTTCGACACCGAAGCGGATGCTACACAGGCCTGTCTCGCCGTGCGCGCCCGTCAGGACTGGTGCGCGGTAACGCCCTTTGATGGTATCGCCGTCCTGCCCTAGTATCCGGCCACATTCTGCCTGCAAGATAGGTTTGCGTGCGGCGCGGGCAGGCTTATCTGTTAGCTACGGCCAGTTGCTCCGGAACCGCCTCGTTCATGACCCTACCGCCCAGCCTTCAGAACGTGCGAACCACACCGTCCCAGCCGCCGCGCACCGGCGTGCGCGAGGCTCACGTAATTGTGGTCGGAAACGAGAAGGGGGGCGCGGGCAAGTCCACGGTTGCGATACACCTTGCCATCGCGCTGATGCGCATGGGCCAGATGGTGGCCGCGATAGACCTCGATCTGCGGCAGGCGTCCTTCTCGCGCCATATCGAGAACCGCACTCGCTGGGCCTCGTCGCGCGGGGTTGATCTGCCAATCCCCGACCAGGTGGTGATGCGCTCCAGCCTGTCGCGCGATCTGGATGTTGCCGAAAGCGAGGAACGTGCCGCCTGGGAGCGTGAGCTGGCGAGCCTGAAGGCGCGCTCAGACTTCATCATCATCGACGCTCCGGGGCACGACACCCATTATTCGCGCCTTGCCCATGCCAGCGCCGACACGATCATCACGCCGGTCAATGACAGCTTTGTCGATTTCGACCTTCTGGCAGATGTGGACCCGGAGACCTTCGAGGTCGGACGCCCCAGCGTCTATTCGGAGATGGTCTGGAACTGCCGCAAGAGCCGGGTGGCGCGCGACAAGAAACCGATCGACTGGGTGGTCATGCGAAACCGGGTCTCCACGCTGGATGCCCGCAATACGCGCCGTGTGGCGGATGGCTTGCGCAAGCTCGCCGAGCGCATCGGATTTCGCATCGCGCCCGGCTTTTCCGAGCGCGTCATCTATCGCGAGCTTTTTCCGGTCGGCCTGACCCTGCTGGACCTGACCGAAAGCGGATCGGCCATCCCCTTCACCATGAGCCATGTCGCGGCGCGCCAGGAACTTCGCGACTTGCTGATCGTGCTCAAACTGCCGCCTCTGGCGGGCAAGCCCTTCCCCTTCTGATGGCGGCGCGATGAGCATCCTGTTTGGCGTTCTGGTGGCCCTTGGGGCGATGGTGGTTCTCGCCTGGCTCTTTGCCCGCGCAGAGCCGTCTTCCGTGGTGCGCATCGCGCGTGTTGCCGCGGCTCTGGCCGCCATCCTCGCCGGCATCGTGATGACCATTCGCGGCTTTGCCGTGCTGGGCGTCCCCATGGCACTGGCGGGCGTCGGTTTCCTCCTGACGGGTAGCTGGCGGGGCCTCTCCGGCCGTCTGGGCGGGCAGGGACCGGGCGCCCGGCCGGGTCAAGGACAGCGGCCCTCTAGTTCAGATACGATGAGCCTTGCCGAAGCGCGCGCGACCCTGGGTGTTGAACCCGGCGCGAGCCATGACGACATCCAGCGGGCTTACCGAGAGCTCATGAAGAAGGTTCACCCCGATACAGGCGGAAATGCCGCCCTGGCTCGCAGGGTGCAGCAGGCGCGCGATCTTTTGCTCGGCGACTAGCCTTGAGCATCCTGGTTGACGGCGAAGCAGGCTTCACCCAGCCGGGCGAGATCAGCGCAGACCTGACGCGCGACTGCAGGGTCCATCGCCTCGAAGCGCGCCCGCCAGAGCGAGCGCCCGTCACGGGCCACTTCCTCGGTAACAGGTGAGGCGGCTGACAGCGCAGGCGCCAGTCCCAGAACCGTTTCGAGGCGTGCCAGAGCCACGGCCTGCGAACCGAACGCGCCGACCTGCACCGCCCAGCCACCGCCAGTACGCGTTGAGGCTGCTGGCAGTGAAGCCGTGGTGGCGGCGGCGCGCTGCCCGGTCGATGCCGTCGCGGCGTCTGAGTCAAACCGGACGCGGTCAGACTCTGTGTCGCGGGCAGGGCGGTCCAGTTCGGAGATGTCTTCCACCACGATGCGCACGGGCGGCGCAGCCTGGCCACTCTCGCTGGCGGCGGAGCCCATGGCTGTCGGACCGGCAACGCCGGAAAGTTCAGCGGTCAGGATTTCCTGTTCACGGATCGGGCTGATACGCGGCGAGCCGAGACTGGCGAGGATCAGCCCGTCGCGGCGTGCATCCAGCGTGGAAAAGGCCGCTTCGATAAGTTCCTGGGCGTGGGCATCGCGCACCGGACCCGTCGCGCCGCCCATCACGACCGTTACCAGGCGCGCACCGCTGCGCTCTGCGGTCACGGCGATATTGAAGCCCGAGGCGCGGATATAGCCGGTTTTCAGCCCGTCCACCCCGTTCACCCGACCGACCAGCGTATTGTGCGTGGTGTAGGTGCGCCCTGCGTAGCGGAAGCTGCGCTCGCCGAAATAATGGAAATATTGGGGAAAATCGCGGTGCAGGGCGTGGGCCAGCCGCGCCATGTCTCGCGCCGTCGTGCGCTGTGCGGCATCGGGCAGGCCCGATGCATTGCGGAACACTGTGGCGGTCAGACCCAGGGCAACGGCCCTGTCGGTCATCGCTGAGGCAAACGCGTCCTCGCTGCCCGCAAGCTGCTCTGCGACCATCACGGCCACATCATTGGCGCTGCGGATGACGAGGGCACGGATGGCCGTTTCCACCGATATCGAGTTGCCAGCCGGGACACCGAGCTTTGAGGGCGGACGGGAAGCCGCTTCGCGCGACATGACAAGTTGCGAGGAGAGGGTCAGTTCGCCGCGCTCCAGTGCCTCAAACAGCATGTAGAGCGTCATCATCTTGGTCAGCGAGGCCGGGTAGCGCGCGGCGTCAGGCCTGCGGGCATGCAGGACCTCACCCGTTTCCATGTCGGCGACGAAGGCTGCGTAGCGGTCCTGCGCAAAGACGGAACCGGCCGGCACCGCGAGGGCCAGCGCAAACACCACGAAACAGGCGGCAAGATGACGAAGGAGCATAGGCCCGGACAGTCGCCGAAATGCGTTGAGGACCCGTTAACCGCCTCGCGCGACTGCAAAATTGTGCGCTGCACAAAAAATATTTGACTTCGGGCCTCTGATTCCTCATATTTGCTGCAGTTGCGAACCAGAAAGGCAAGGCCGGAAGCCATGACCGCTGAAACGGAAAAACCTGCTGCCGCGTCCGCTGCCAAAGGCGTCAAAGCCGCAATGGTAACGGCGGAAGCCCGTTCGGCGAAGGCCAAGGCACTTGCCGCGAAGACCGAAACCAAAGCCCGGCCGGGCGCTGCATCTGCGAAGAAAGCAGCCCCTGCCACACCGAAAACAGCGTCCCGTAAACCCTCCGCCCCCCGCAAGTTCACGGGCAACCTCAAAGGAGTTACTCCCATGGCTGCTGCCAAGAAAGACCTCGCCAAGGAAACCTTCGAAACCTTCACCGCCGCGTCGAACGACGCCGTGAAAGAAGGCATCGAGAAGTCGATGACCGCCATGAACGACTTCAGCGCGTTCCACAAGAACTCGGTTGAAGCCGTCATTGCCTCGGCCACCACGGCCTCGAAAGGCTTTGAAGAGCTGAACGCCCTCGCCGCCGGCTACGCCAAGAAGTCGATGGAAGACGGCATGCTTGCCGCCAAGTCGCTGGCCTCTGCCAAGTCGGTGCAGGAAGTGATCGAGATCCACTCCGAGTACACGAAGTCCTCGCTGGAAGCCTATCTGGCCGAGATGAACAAGGTCTCTGACCACGTGTCCTCGATGATGAAAGACTCCATGAAGCCGATCAACGAGCGCTTTGCCGCCGCTGTCGAGCTGATGCAGTCGCAGCGCTAGGTTTCTGGCGCCTACAGTTTTCCGGCGGGCGAGGGGCCAGTCCCTTCGCCGCTGGTGACAAGTCCTCCCTGACTGGCCCGGCTTTGCCGGGCCACTTTTTTTGATACGGACGCCTGGCCCGGTCCTGCCGGGCCATTTTTCTTGTTTGGCCCAACAGGTCCGGCGATAAGACCTCATGGCCATGAACGAACTTGATCTCCTGATTGACCTGCACGGCGATGCCGACCGCCAGGGGCCGGGCGGCGATGACCAGACCCGGCTTGCGCTGGAGCTGTCCGGCCTGCGCAGCAGGCAGGCGCTCAGAATCGCCGATATTGGGTGCGGTACAGGCGCACCGACGCTGTGCTTCGCGGATGCCCTTGATGCCCATATCGTGGCGGTCGATTTTCTGCCGCGCTTTCTCGACATTCTGAACGCGCGCGCCGGGCGGGCGGGCCTGTCAGGCCGCATCGAAACGCTGGAGGCATCGATGGACGCGCTGCCGCTCGAACCAGCCTCGCTCGATGCGATCTGGTCGGAAGGCGCGATCTACAATATCGGTTTCGAGAGCGGCATCCAGGCCTGGTCCCGCTTTCTGAAGCCGGGCGGCGTTCTGGCAGTTTCGGAACTGACCTGGCTCACGGAGGATCGGCCCGAACACTTGAGCGCGCACTGGAACGCGATCTACCCGCAGGTGGCAACAGCTGGCGAAAAGATCACGGCACTGGAAAAGGCGGGCTACGCAATGCTCGGCTATTTCCCGCTGCCGGAAACCTGCTGGCTCGACAACTATTACCGTCCGATGGAAGCGCGGTTTGACGCGTTCCTCGCCCGCAACGGGAACGCGCCCGAAGCCCGTGCCATTGTGGAAGCAGAGCGCGCGGAAATCCGGCTCTACGAGACCTATCGCGACTATGTCAGTTACGGCTTCTATGTAGCGCAGTGGCGGTAGCCCTACATCCGGGCTTCGCGCTTCGGATGAGCTCGGGCGGCCAGTCGGCCTGACAGGCTGCTACGCAGCCTGAGAGCGCGAAGACTTCACCTCCGCAACGCATCCGCGTTGCGATGTTCCGCGAAAAGTCGCGGGCGGGCTTTGCCCTGACAGGCTGCTTTGCAGCCTGAGAGCGCGAACGCGCGCCCGCAGCTAAGCGAGGATAGCCAAGGCGGCGGATGCCGCCGCCGGCGCTTGAGGCGAAACTAAAAAATGGTGCCGGCGGAGAGGATCGAACTCCCGACCTTCGGTTTACAAAACCGCTGCACTACCGCTGTGCTACGCCGGCAAAAAGGGATGCGCGCAGCCTCTTAAAGCAAAAGCGGCGCGCCGGGCAAGCGCGCCGCTGCCGGACGTGTCCGTCTTCGCTATTTGCGCCAGACCAGCACCGCTGACGCGGCGAGGACGCCAAGGAGCAAATGAGCAAGATCGAGCACGAGTGCGCCCGGTGTGATCAGTATTCCGTAGGCGAAGGCATAGAGCATGGTGGGCAGGCAGAAGCCGGCCCAGGCGATGAAACCGATACGCAAATGCGCCATCAGCCCGCTGGCACCTGCCGCCTGCAGCAGAGCTGCGAGCCCCAGTACCGTCAATATGGGCATGACCGGCCCAAGGAACATTTTCCATTCATGGCCGGCAAAGCTGTCGGCGGTATAGCCGTACTGCGCCATCCAGTAGCCGGAGAAGAGGAGTCCATAGATGAGGAAGCCAATGAAGTAGATGACCACTGCGGCAACGATCACCGCGATCAGGTCATGACCGAAAATTCTGGGCATGAGTGTTTCCCTCCCCGTCCGGGGCGGCTATTGCTCCGCCCTCGAACTCGTGTTGATGGCGCCCATCGCGCCAGTGCTTAACCATACGCCCATCGGGGATTTACCGCCATGGCCCGCATTCTGATCACTTCGGCCCTGCCTTACATCAATGGAATCAAGCATCTGGGCAATCTGGCCGGGTCGATGCTGCCCGCCGATGTCTATGCGCGCTTCCAGCGTATGCGGGGCCATGAAGTGCTCTATATCTGTGCCACCGACGAACACGGCACGCCGGCAGAGCTGGCGGCTGCTGCTGCAGGGCAGGATGTGCGCACCTATTGCGATGAGCAACACGCCATCCAGAAGGATATCGGCGCGCGCTTTGCCCTTTCCTGGGATTATTTCGGGCGGACTTCCTCGCCTCAGAACGCGCAGCTGACCCAGCATTTCGCTGAAGCGCTGGAAGCCAATGGGCTGATCGCGGAAATCGTGGAAAAGCAGGTCTATTCCAACGCCGACATCCGCTTCCTGCCTGATCGCTATGTCGAGGGCACCTGCCCCAATTGCGGATATGAAAAGGCGCGCGGCGACCAGTGCGATAATTGCGGCAAGCTGCTGGAGCCAACGGATCTGAAGGATCCTTACTCCACCATTTCGGGCTCGCGCGATCTGGAGGTGCGCGATACGCGCCATCTGCAGCTGCGCCAGAGCCAGATGGAAGGCCGCCTGCGCCAATGGGTGGACGAGGCCACAAGCTGGCCGCAGCTCGCCCGCTCAATCGCATACAAATGGCTCGATGAGGGGTTGCGCGACCGCACGATCACGCGCGACCTGTCCTGGGGCGTTAAAGTCACCAGGGATGGAGGCCCGCGCGAAGGCTTTGAGAACAAGGTCTTCTATGTCTGGTTTGATGCCCCGATCGGCTATATCGCCGCCACGGCGGAGTGGGCAGAAGCAACTGGCAATGACTGGGAACGCTGGTGGCGCACCGACAAGGGCGCGGGCGATGTCACCTATGTCCAGTTCATGGGCAAGGACAATGTCGCCTTCCACACGGTCAGCTTCCCCGCAACGATCCTCGGCTCTGAAGAGCCGTGGAAGCTCGTCGACCGGCTTAAAGCCTTCAACTGGCTGAACTGGTATGGCGGCAAGTTCTCGACGAGCTCGAAGCGCGGCGTATTCATGGATGCAGCGCTGGAACTGCTCCCGTCCGATTACTGGCGCTGGTACCTGACATCAAATGCGCCGGAAGGCTCCGACACCCAGTTCACCTGGGAGAGCTTCCAGTCGGTGATCAATTCGGATCTGGCCAACGTGCTGGGCAATTTCGTCAACCGCATCCTGAAATTCGGCGCGGCGCGCTTTGACGGGGTGGTCCCCGACGGCGGCACGCCCGGCGAACACGAAGCCTGGCTGGAAGCCGAAGTCGATGCCCGCCTTGGTGCCATTGTGGCCGCCTATGAGGCCATTGAGTATCGCAAGGCCGCCGCCGAGACGCGCGCGCTGTGGGCGGCAGGCAATGAATACCTGACGCGCGCCCAGCCCTGGGTGGTGTTCAAGACGGACCCTGCTCAGGCCGCATTGGGCGTCCGCTATGGCATCAACCTGGCGCGCCTGTTCGCTATTGTGGCCGGGCCTGTCATCCCCGATGCGTCGGCCGCGATCCTGAAAGCGGTCGGAAGCGAGGGCGATGCCGGCCAGTGGCCGCAAGGCGATGCGAAATCGCTGCTGTCAGCGCTCAAGGCTGGTCACGCCTTTTCCACTCCTGACGTGCTCTTCGCCAAGATCGAGGATGCTTCGGTGGAGGAATGGAAGGCGAGGTTTGGCGGGGAGTAGGTTCTTTTTTGATGCACCGCCCCTCCGGGCGTTGCGCCTCGCATGAGCACCGGTGAGGCTAGGGGGTGCTGGCCGCTTGGCGACCCGGAGAGTCTCGGACGTTTCCACCGCGGTCCCGGCCCTCGAGCCGGGATCCATGGAAATATCCAAAGGCTGACAATATGGATCCCGGGTCAAGCCCGGGAACCCGGTCAAGAGATGTCGGCAAAAAGTCTCGACCAAACCGCCTCAAGCGGGAACAATAAGAGCGCTAGCCCACACTCCTGCGCCCCGCCTTGACCAGTTCGGCGGTGCGGGTTTCGATCGCGGTTTCGAGCTCGGCGATGAAAGCCTTTGCGTCCTCGCCCGGATGGATGGGGTCCAGAAACTCGATGATCGCGAGGCCGGGATGGAACTCCCATTTCTGCTGGGGCCAGAAGAGGCCCAGATTGGTCGCGACCGGTATCACCGGCCGGCCAAGCTCGCGGGCCAGCCGATAGACGCCCAGCCGGTAGCGTTTTCGGGTGCCGATCTCGCTCAAGCCGCCTTCGGGATAGATCAGCACGTCCCGGCCTGAGCGTTTGAGCGCTTCCAGCCCGGTATCGAGCGCGCCGCTTGCCCGCTTGCCCCCGGCATTGTCGACAACGACCGCTTCGGCCCGGCGCAGTATCCAGCCCACCAGAGGGTATTTCAGCATGTGATCGCCGATCACATAGGTCAGCTCGCGATGGCGCGAGACCAGACATATCCCGTCGCCCCAGGACTGGTGCTTGGAGGCAATGACAGCGGGGTCTGTATCGGGAAGAACGTGCAGCCGGCGCACCAGCAGCTTCAGCCCGCACACTCTCATCCAGCCCGTCATGGCGCGGGTGTAGAGCCAGATTGCGCCAACCGTCGCCCAGCGGCCGGGTATGAGCGTTGCCGGAGCGACGGCCAGCACGCCCATCAGCACGGTGATGAGCCAGTAGCCGGAATGGAAGATGTGGTGTCTCAGGAGGGTCTCCCTTGCGCTGGCGGGCCTGATGATGGAACGCGCAGCGATTCCGGCCAAGGCCGCCTGTCAGGAACGGGCATGCGGGTTGACCGCAAGCCTGTAGCGGTCTGTTCTGGTGGCGAGACACGATATAAAGGGGATAACCGATCATGCGCACGCTCGTATCTGCACTGGCTCTCGCCGCTTCGCTGGCCCTGCCTGCCATCGCCCAGGACGATCTGAGCGAGGCGCTGCAATCGGACTGGGATGCGCACCTGCGTCCCCTTTACGAGCATTTCCACGCCAATCCGGAGCTCTCCTTCATGGAGGTGGAGACCGCAGCGCGCCTGGCTGGTGAATTGCGCGATGCAGGATATGACGTGACCGAGAATGTCGGGCGCACTGGCATCGTGGCCGTTATGGAGAACGGGGATGGCCCGGTCATCCTGATGCGCGCGGACATGGATGGCCTGCCCGTACGCGAGCAGACGCCGCTGGAGTTTGCCTCCACCGTCATGGGCGAAGACCGGATGGGCAACGAATTTCCCGTCATGCATGCCTGCGCCCACGACACCCACATGACCGCCCTGGTCGGCGCGGCGCGCTGGATGGCGGGTAATCGCGATGCCTGGTCGGGCACTCTGGTGCTGATCGGCCAGCCGGCAGAGGAGGTGGGCCTTGGCGCCTATGCCATGCTGGAGGAAGGCCTCTATGAGCGTTTCCCGACGCCTGATGCCGTCATCTCCCATCACACCTGGGGGTATGTCCCCGCCGGGCAGATTCGCTATGCGCCGGGCTTCGCGATGGCCAATGTCGACACGGTGGACTTGCGCATTCGCGGTATCGGCGCGCATGGCGCCTCGCCGCATCTGGGCCGTGACCCGGTCGTGCTCGGCTCGCAGATAGTGCTGGCTCTGCAGACACTGGTCAGCCGGGAGCTTTCCCCCTTCGATACCGGCGTTGTGACGGTGGGCGCCTTCAATGCCGGCACCAAGCACAACATCATATCCGACGAAGCCCATCTGCAGATTACCGTGCGCTCCTATACCGATGAGGTGCGCGAACGCCTGCTCTCGGGCATTGAGCGCATCGCGCGTGGCACCGCCATCGCGGCCGGCCTTCCCGAAGACCTGATGCCGGTCATGGAGATTGATGAGGTCTACACGCCCGCGCTCTACAACGATCCGGCCCTGTCCGACCGCGCGGGCGCGGTGCTCACCCAGCGCTTTGGCGATGCGGTGGATACGGCAAGCCCGGTGACGGGCGGGGAGGATTTCGCCCGCTATGGCCGCACCGAGCATGACGTGCCGATCTTCATGTTCTGGGTTGGCGGCTCTCCGCAAAGCGTGTGGGACGCCGCGCAAGCACGTGGTGAAACGCCGCCCGCCAACCACTCGCCCTTCTACTATCCAGACGCCGAAAGCGCCGTGACCATGGCCGCTGAAGGCATGACGCTGATTGCGCTCGACCTGTTCGAAAACGGTGTTCCGGGCGGCGCGCAGTAGGGATGACGCCAAAGGATATCGCCATTGCGGGCTGCGGCCCGGCGGGGCTCGCGGCCGCGCTGCTGCTGCATCGCGATGGCCACCGCGTACGGCTTTATGAGCGTTTCGACACGCCCCGGCCCATCGGGTCCGGTCTGCTGATACAGCCGACGGGTTTGGCGGTGCTGGAAAAGCTTGGCCTCGATGGCGCGCTGAAAGCGCACGGCGCACACGTGGACCGGCTTCTCGGCAAGGCGGTACGCTCTGGCGCAACTGTTCTGGATGTACGTTACAGCGCCCTTGGCAGGCCTGCGCGCGCGGGGATCGGTATTCACCGCTCGGCCCTGTTCGCGATCCTGCATGACGCCGTGCTGGCCGAGGGCATCGAAGTCCACACCGCTTGCGAGATCACGGCTAGCGAAGCCGGAGAGGGCGGGCGGCGCACGCTGATCCTCGCCGCTGGCCGGCGTGAAGGCCCTTACGACCTGCTGGTCGATGCGCTGGGTACGCGGACGCCGCTGGCACCGCCCACAGGGAAAGAGCTGGAATACGGCGCGCTCTGGGCAAGTCTCGACTGGCCGGACGTATCGGAGCTGAACCCTCATGCGCTGGAGCAGCGATACCGCGCCGCTTCCATCATGGCGGGGGTCCTGCCTATCGGCACTGCCCCCCACGATGCAAAGGCCAAGGCCGCGCTGTTCTGGTCCATCAAGGGCGTGGACGTGGCGGCCTGGCGCACGGCGGGGCTGGAAGCGTGGATACACGAAGTACGAGCCGTATGGCCGGCTGTGGAGCCGCTGCTGGAACAGATTACCGATCCCGGCCAGCTCGTCTTTGCCCGCTATTCGCATCGCACGCTCGAACGTCCGGGCGAGGCAGGCCTCATCCATATCGGCGATGCCTGGCACTCGGCCAGCCCGCAGCTGGGGCAGGGGGCGAACATGGCGCTGCTTGACGCCTACGCGCTGGCTCTCGGGCTGCGCGGAGGCACAGACGTGGCCGACGCCATCGCCCGCGCCATCGCATATCGCCGCTTCCATGTCTGGCTCTATCAGGTGCTTACCGCCTTCTTCACGCCGGTCTACCAGTCTGACAGCCGCATCATCCCCTTCCTGCGCGACCGCCTCGTCGGCCCGGTCTCCAAGGTCTGGCCCGCCCCGCTCGTGCAGGCGGCTCTCGTTAGCGGGCTGGTCGGCGCGCCGCTGGGGCGGCTTGATCTTGCCTGAAACCGCGTCCCCGCCTTGACATTGCGCGCGCGCCAAGGCCTTTTCCGCGCTGATTTCGACCCCTGATTTCCAGGCGGGTTTCTCTCCGTCCTGTCCGGCCTGTTTCCACCCCAGTTTTCAAAGAGCCCTGACCCATGTCCGTTACCAAGACCCACTGGCGCACCCATACCTGCGGCGAACTGCGCAAGAGCAATGTGGGCAATGATGTCACCATCTCCGGCTGGGTGCACAGGAAGCGCGACCATGGTGGCCTGCTCTTCATCGACCTGCGCGATCATTACGGTCTGACCCAGTGCGTGCTGGAGCCTGATAGCGAGCACTTTGCCCGCCTTGAGCGCCTGCGCGTGGAGAGCGTTGTGACGCTCACGGGCAAGGTCGTCGCGCGCAGCGAGGACACCGTGAACAAGAACCTGCCGACCGGCGAGGTCGAGCTTCGCGTGGAAGGGCTGACCGTCCAGTCGGAGGCAGAGGAACTGCCGCTGGCCGTGTTCGGCGAGCCTGACTGGTCTGAAGAGGTGCGCCTGAAGCACCGCTATATCGATCTGCGCCGCGAGAGCCTGCACAAGCGTATCGTGCTGCGCTCGAAGATCATCGACTCCATCCGCCGCCGGATGATCGAGCAGAACTTCGTCGAGTATCAGACGCCGATCCTTACCGCCTCCAGCCCGGAAGGCGCTCGCGACTATCTGGTGCCCTCGCGCCTGCATCCGGGCAAGTTCTACGCGCTGCCGCAGGCCCCGCAGCAGTTCAAGCAGCTGATTATGGTCTCCGGCTTTGACCGGTATTTCCAGATCGCGCCCTGCTTCCGCGACGAGGATGCGCGCGCCGACCGTGCACCGGGCGAATTCTACCAGCTCGATATGGAAATGAGCTTTGTCGATCAGGAAGACGTGTTCGGTGTGATCGAGCCCGTCCTGGCGGGCCTGTTCCGCGAATTTGCCGATGGCCGCGTCGTCAGCGATGACGCCTTCCCGCGCATCCCCTATGCCGAGGCGATCCGCACCTATGGCTCGGACAAGCCGGATCTTCGCAACCCGCTGAAAATGCAAAGCGTGACCGAACACTTTGCCGGTTCCGGCTTCAAGGTGTTCGCCGGCATGATCGAGAAGAACCCCGCCGTCGAGGTGTGGGCGATCCCCGCGCCGACTGGCGGCAGCCGTGCCTTCTGCGACCGGATGAACTCCTGGGCCCAGAAAGAGGGCCAGCCGGGTCTGGGCTACATCTTCTGGCGTGAAGAGGGCGGGGCGCTCGAAGGCGCTGGCCCCATCGCCAAGAATATCGGCGAGGAGCGCACCGACGCTATCCGCACCCAGCTGGGCCTGAAAGCGGGCGACGCGGTCTTCTTCGTCGCGGGCCAGCCCAAGGACATGTACGCCTTTGCCGGCCGGGCACGCGACATTGTCGGGCGTGAGCTGGATCTGTGCGAGAAGAACGTCTTCCGCTTCTGCTGGATCGTCGACTTCCCGATGTATGAGTGGAACGAGGACGAGAAGAAGGTCGATTTCTCCCACAACCCGTTTTCCATGCCGCAAATGGAGGCCGAGGCCTTCATGGCGCTGGACAAGAACGACCACGAAACGCTGCTCGGCCTGAAGGCCTGGCAATACGACATCGTGTGCAACGGGGTGGAGCTGTCCTCCGGCGCGATCCGTAACCACCGTCCGGACGTCATGCTCAAGGCTTTCGAATTTGCCGGTTACGGCCCGGAAGTGGTCGAGGAAGCCTTTGGCGGCATGCTCAACGCGTTCCGCTATGGCGCGCCGCCGCATGGCGGTATCGCGCCGGGTGTGGACCGGATCGTCATGCTGCTGGCGGGCGTCGAAAACCTGCGTGAAGTGGTGATGTTCCCGAAAGACCAGCAGGCGCGCGATCTGATGATGAACGCTCCGGCCTATCCGGAAGCCCGCCAGCTGCGCGAGCTGCACCTGCGCACGGTCCTGCCCGAAGCCAAGAAGGGGTAATCTCCCCTCGGCGCGCAGCGCCGCAAGCGCGAACGCGCGCCCGCGCTCGTGCGCGGGGCTTCGCAGCCCTGATGGGCTGCGGAAACAATGAGAGCATTTCTAGCGCGGGTCGGAGCGATCCGGCCCGCCAGCCGGCAAGGCCGGCTCCGCAGGCGGAGCCGGTGCACGCTGGGCTTCCTCGAAGAGGAATTGCATCGGTTCGCCGACTTCCGACCGGCGCATTTCAAACCGCCAGCCGGTCTGCGCGCGAGCGCGGGCCAGCTCTGCCTGGGCACGGGCGGCCTCCCGCAGGGCTTCACGGGCGCTGTCCAATGCTTCGCGCTCCAGCCCGCCAGCGGCCATGGCACGCGATTGCACGCTTGCCAGCGCATTGGCGAAAGCGGCCTGGGCTGCTTCAAGCTGTTCGAGGCGGCGTGCCTCGGCTTCGGCGATGAAGGCGCGCTCATCGACCGGAACCGTGCTGGTCGGCGCTGCCGTGCATGCGGTCAGCACGAGACCGTCAATCTCGGGCAGGCGTGTTTCGGTGTCTCCGCAAGCCTCTGCCAGCAATTCGACCGTCACCCCTTCAGCTTCGCGCAGGTCCGCGCCCGACAGGATGACCTGGCGGAAGCGTGAACCCTGAAGATCGGTCCGCCGCAGGTCTGCGCCGGTCAGATCGACATGATCGAGAAAGATGCCGACCAGCGAAGCGCCGGTCAGGTCCACACCATGCATGATGGCGTGCTGGAGAACGACATTGTTAAGCTCGGCATGGCGCAGGCTCGCCTCGCGCAGATCGGCCGAGCGTATCGTGGCCGCAGTCAGGTCGGCCCGGTCCATATCAGCGCCCTGCAGGCTCACCTGCACCAGGCTCGCGCCGGTCAGATTGGCATGACGCACGTTGGCGCCTTGCAGCATGACCTGATGGGCGCGCAGATCGGACAGATTGGCTTCGGAGAGCACCGCGCCGCTCATGGTGACACTGGAGAGGTGCACCTCGCGCATGGAGGCTTCGGAAAAGTTCGCGCCATCCAGGCGCATATTGCCGAACCGGGCGCCCAGCAGCTGGGCTTCACTGAAGTCCGCGCTGGAGAAATTACCGCGATAGAGATGGGCGCCCGCGAGGTTCGTGCCGCTGAAATCGCAGGCCGCACAGTCGCCGCCAATGACCAGACGGCGCTGGGGATCGGCGTCGCGATGTCCGCGCAAGACCTGCGCATTATCCGACAAGTCGCCAGCTGCCGCCATTTGCGGCGTGGCAAAAGCAAGCGGTACAAGCGCGAACAGGGTCAACAGGCGCAGCTTCATGCCCTTTTTCCTACTCCCCGGTGCAGGCAAGAGCGACTTAAATTGCAGTAATGGGAAGAGTCTAGCGATGGGGCAAACAGGACGGAACGCTAAGGCCTGCCGGAAGACGGGTTGAACCGTCACCGCACGCGGTTGAAAGCTGGGCCTGGGTGAGGCCGCGCACCCGGGTCATTTCGGCGCCGGAGATATTCGCACCGGTCAGGTTTGCGCCGGTAAAGTCCGCGCTGCCGAAATAGGCCCCGACGAGCGTTGCCCGCTCCAGATTGGCACCGGCAAAGCTGGCTCCGGTGAAACGTCCGCCAAACAGGTTGGCAATCGAGAGGTCCGTGCGGACAAAACGCGCGCGGTTCATCGTGGCAAGCGACAGATCGGACTGGCGCAGGCGCGAACCCGACACATCAATGCCCGGCAGGTTGCGATAGGACAGATCCGCCTGGAACAGGTTGCAGCCCGTGCAGGACTGACCCGCGCGAACCCGGTCGATCTCAGCGGCGTTCTGCGCAAGGCCGGGGCTGGCGAGCGCCAGTCCGAGCGTCAGGGCGGTCAGAATCTGTTTCATCGCGGCACATCCTGTTCGGTGTTATGGCCACGGCGCTGCAAGGATCAGGCCCTAGCCCTGCGGGGGTGGCCCCTGCCAGTCACAGGCCTCGCAGTTGAGCTCGGCGCCTGCTTCCACAAGCGTGAAATGGCCACAGGCCGGGCATGGCTCGCCGGAATAGACCGGCTCTGCACGCGGCGCTGGCGCGCCATCTCCCTTGCGGCCCTGGCCCGCGGCGGGCGTGAGAGGCGCAGGCTTTCTCGGCGCGCTGCCCAGCATCACCACATTGTCGGGCAATTGCCCGCGCGAGAAGCCTTTGGAGATCAGCCGTGAGGCTTCTTCCCCGGTAATGACTTTCTCGTTGGCGACGCCCGTGCCAATCCCGCCCGGATCAGACTTGCGGGCATCAGTCTGGGCGAGGTCCTCGCGTCCGAGATAGGACACGCCCAGCTCCCGGAAGAGGTAGTCGAGAATGGATGTCGCGTGCTTGATGGAATCATTGCCTTCCACCGGTCCGGCCGGCTCGAAGCGCGTGAACACATAGGCGTCGACATATTCTTCCAGAGGCACGCCGTATTGCAGGCCGATGGAGATGGAGATGGCGAAATTGTTCATCAGTGACCGGAAGGCAGCGCCCTCCTTGTGCATGTCGATGAAGATCTCGCCGAGCTCGCCATCCTCGAACTCGCCCGTGTGCAGATACACCTTGTGGCCGCCGACGGTGGACTTCTGGATATAGCCCTTGCGCCGGTCAGGCAGCTTGCGGCGGCTGGCGGCCCGTTCCACCGGGCGCTCCACCACGCGCTCCACGATGCGTTCCTCGGTGAAAACCGGGCGTTCGCCCCGGTCAGCACTGTCAAACTCGATCGTGGCGAGAAGATCGTAGAGAGCCTCGCCCTCGCGCCGGATGCGGATGGATTTGAGCCCGTCGCGCGCCGCTGAAAGGATCAGCGCAGAGACATCATCAATCGTCGCGTGGCCGGGCAGGACCAGATCAAGGCCCGCAGGCGCGTCCAGCGCGCTTTCCAGTGCCGCCGCCATGGCGAGGCGCGCTTCGGGCGTTACAGGCGCCAACGCCGTTTTCAGTGTGTCCGGCAGGACCTCGCAGGTATGCAGCGCGCCCGTGCCATGCACCCAGCGCTCGGCGGCCTCGATCTCGACGGGCGACACACCGAAGGCTTCCAGAAGGCGTGTGCCGGCCTGTTCCAGCCGTTCAGGGTTCAGCCCGCAGCGTGCTGCAATCTCGTCGCCCACCGTCCAGCGGTTGAAGGCGTGACGCACCGGTGCACCCTCGGCGATCATGGTCTCGATGCGGGCGAGTGCCGACGCATCAAGGCCTGCCTCTTTCAGCTGACCGAGCCAGGACGGATTGAGACCCGAAAGCGTGCCTGCGCCGAAGGCATGGGCGAGGGCGGCTTTCTGGATGTCTGTATCGAGCCCCTCAAGCAGACGTTCGGCAAACGCCCGCGCGGCCGGCG